>JANMGS010000019.1:0-10102 GCA_031374745.1 Ferruginibacter sp.
ATTGGTAGCATTGGGCTGCAGTAAAATATACAATGCCATCAACCCGTTCGATTTTATGGAATTGATTTCTTTGCAAGGCAAAACAAATTTCTTTGAAAAGCGTGTGGGCGAATATCAAAAATCTGGCGTAAAAGAAAATGCGAGTAAGGCGTTTAGTATGGACGAAGATTTTTAGTTAGACTATTAGATTGTTAGATATTAGACACAAGACAAGAACTACATCTTAGACACAAGATAATTAGACTAAAGAAAAAAAGCAAAGTATGCACAATTTTAAAGAGTTAAAATCTTGGCAGAAAGCAATTGATTTTTATTTAGATATTTATAAGTTAACGGGACAATTTCCTATTGAAGAAAAATTTGGTTTGATATTGCAATTAAGAAGATCTGGTGTTTCCGTTCCTTCAAATATTGCAGAAGGTTCTGGTAGAAATAGCGACAAAGAATTTTTAAATTTTCTATCAATAGCAACAGGGTCTAGCTACGAAATAGAAACACAATTAATAATAGCACATAGATTAGGATATATTAAAGAAGAAGAAATAAAAGAAGCAACATTAAAACTAACAGAAATACAGAAAATGATTTTTGCATTTTCAAACAAAATAAGAACAAACATTAAACAGTAAAAATAATCAATCAAGAAAAGGGATAGACCCCGAATTTAGTTATCTAAAATCTAATGTCTATCATCTAAAATCTAACTAACATGCAAGTTATAAAGCGCAGCGGAAAAAAAGAATCAGTACATTTCGACAAAGTAACATCTAGGGTTACTAGGTTAAGCTATGGACTACAATTAAAGTCAGAGGATATTATAGAAATAGCTAAGAAAGTTGTTTCAGGTATCTTCAACAATGTAACCACTACAGAATTGGATAATCTAGCTGCAGAAACTGCAGCATCTTTTACCACAAAACATCCAGACTTTGCAGTATTGGCTGCAAGGATAGCGGTGAGCAACTTACACAAAAACACCAAGAAATTGTTTAGTGAAACCGCTGAATTGCTGTACAATTACATAGATACAAAAACAGGCGAACTAGCTCCATTGCTTGCAGATGATATCTATGCAGTAATACAAGAAAATGCAGATCTGCTAGATGCAGCTATTATTTATGAAAGAGATTATCATTTCGATTTCTTTGGTTTTAAAACATTGGAAAAATCATACTTGCTAAAAGTAAATGGCAAAATTGTGGAACGCCCCCAGCACATGTTTATGCGTGTGGCATTGGGTATACACAAAACAGATGTAGAAGCGGCTATAGAAACATATAATTTAATGAGTGAAAAATGGTTCATTCATGCAACACCAACTTTGTTTAATAGTGGTACGCCAAAGCCACAAATGAGCAGTTGCTTCTTGCTTAGCATGAAAGACGATAGCATCAACGGCATTTATGATACCCTAAAAGATTGCGCATTGATTTCCCAGAGTGCAGGCGGAATAGGTTTAAACGTTCATAATATTCGCTCTACGGGTAGTTATATAAAAGGAACAAACGGTACAAGCAATGGCATTATACCAATGCTTCGTGTATTTAACGATACAGCTCGTTATGTAGACCAAGGTGGTGGAAAACGAAAAGGCGCTTTCTCTGTTTACTTAGAGCCATGGCATGCAGATGTTTTTGAATTTTTGGAACTTAGAAAGAACCACGGTAAAGAGGAAATGCGTGCCAGAGATTTATTTTTGGCATTATGGATACCCGATTTATTTATGAAGCGTGTAGAAGAAGATGGTGAATGGAGTTTGTTTTGCCCAAATGAAGCAAAAAACCTACACACTACACATGGTGCGGAGTTTGAAGCATTGTACATCCAATACGAACAAGAAGGCAAAGCAAAGAAAACCATACAGGCAAGAGAATTGTGGAATGCAGTTTTAGAATCGCAAATAGAAACTGGTACACCGTATGTATTGTACAAAGATGCGGCCAACACAAAGAGTAACCAACAAAATCTTGGTACCATCCGTTGCAGTAACTTGTGTACAGAAATTATAGAATACAGTGATGAAAATGAAACGGCGGTTTGCAATTTGGCTTCGCTTTCTTTACCAAGATTTGTAGAAGGAAAGAAATTTAATTTTGAAAAATTAGTAGAAGTTACCAAAATTGTAACCCGTAATTTGAACAAAGTAATTGACGGAAACTACTATCCAATACCAGAAACAAAAAGAAGCAACGAGCGCCATCGCCCAATAGGCTTAGGTGTACAAGGCTTGGCAGATGTATTTATGATGATGGGATTGCCTTTTGAAAGTGAAATGGCAAAATTGCTAAATGTAAATATTTTTGAAACTATCTATTTTGCAGCCATGACGGCAAGTTGTGAGTTGGCTAAAAAAGATGGTGCTTATCAAACTTTTAAAGGATCACCATTGAGCCAAGGTAAATTCCAATTCGATTTATGGAATGTTGCACCATCTGATCGCTATGATTGGGCAGCTCTTCGTGCAGAAGTGATGGAGCATGGTGTAAGAAACTCTTTATTGCTTGCGCCAATGCCTACGGCTTCTACTTCACAAATATTGGGCAACAACGAATGCTTTGAACCCTACACTTCTAATATTTACAACCGTCGTGTATTGAGTGGAGAATTTGCAGTAGTAAACAAACATTTATTGAAAGACCTCGGTGCTTTAAACTTGTGGAACGACAACATGAAGCAACGCATTATTGCCGCAAATGGTTCTGTACAAAATATAGAAGAAATACCAGCTGATTTGAAAGAAATTTACAAAACTGTATGGGAGATAAAGCAAAAAACAGTAATTGATATGAGTGCCGATAGAGGCGCATACATTTGCCAATCGCAATCATTGAATTTATTTGTAGAGCAACCAAACTTTGGTAAACTTTCTTCCATGCATTTTTATACTTGGAAAAAAGGATTAAAAACAGGAATGTACTACTTGCGTACAAAAGCTGCTGCTGATGCAATTAAATTTACAGTAGATGCAGATGTACTAAATCAAACAAAAGACGAAAAACAAGCGGCTATTTCATGCTCATTGGATAATCCGGATGCATGTGAAGCATGTGGTTCATAAATGATTCTAATACGTTTATTAAGAAATGTAAAAAACGTATGGTAAAAAACGTAATGAGTATTAAATTTTGATAAAAAACCGAAGTAATATACTTCGGTTTTTTTATGACTTTACCTTACAGCATTATATTTTTGTAATTCTAAAAACTTGCATATTTGATTCGCTAACAATTTTAACTATATACACTCCATTTGTTAATGCTTTGATATTAATTAAATTATTGCCCTTTTTTACCAATTGCCTCGAAATTAGATTTCCATTTGAACTATATATAAATGCAGAGCACTCGCTATCGTTAAAAATATTGATATGCAAAACATCTGCAACAGGGTTTGGAAAAATTGACACATCTGCATTATTACAATTCATAAATATTCCTACTATTTTAGAATAAGAGAATTGGTTGTCTATCTCAATTGTTTTTAGTCTAAAAAAGCATTTTCCTTCAAAAACTCCATCATAATTAAATTCATAATTATTTGTAGCGCTACTGGCCTTAGGGTAAACTGTACCAATGGTTTTAAAATTTATTCCATCTTTACTATATTCTATATTATACTGCTTTAAAGTGGTTTCATCAGAAGATAACCAGGCAAATTTGCTAGTACATTTATTAGCGGTAGCCGAAAAGTCAATAAGATTTGTAGCAAGCACACAACCAGGGTTTAAACAAAGAAATGCATCATCAATATTTGCAAAATCGTCTACAAGGAAACGAAATTTGTATGTGCCCGCAGGTAAGTTTACAGCTGAACCAGTTGCTTGTTTCCATGTTTCTTGGCTTTCATTGGAAGTAAAACTTACTGAATTTGACGTAGCTACAACTGTGTTTGAAGAATTTAGAATTTCAATATAATTTGTAAATCCTGAACCTCCAGTTTCTCTTCGGGAAAACCAGCCACTAAAGTTTAATGAGGAAATGCAAGCAATAGTAAAAGATTGCTGAACAAATCCGCCAGCACTATTTATATCTATATATTGATTACCTCCATTATGCGCATTGTCGGGCCCTCCAGAGTAGGCACTACCATTTACTTTTACAACATTAAAACCCGCCCCACTCGGAATGGTCCAGCCATTGAATGAAGAAACGGGTGTTGGAAAGTTGTTGCCTAAATTGGGTTGAATAGGGCTTTCAAAACTAGGATTAGTCAAATAATTTGTAACGCATTGAGCTATTAAGCTTTTGCTTGAGGCAGTCAAAATCAATAAAAATGTAAAATATTTTTTCATGGTTTTTCTTTTTTTTAAGACTGCTTATCAATTAGAATGGTTTCTTTGAGGTATAAATTAAATAGTGGTATTATAGTGTTGTATATTATTAACCTAATCTAAAAGCCAAAATATATTAATAGATTTTAGAATATTTAAATAAATTGTTTTAATTATTAGATACTTTACTTGAGCAATATTTACAGCTTAAGTTCTTTTTATCATCATGCCTCTATACTGTTTACTTAACTCTTCATAAAGGATTTCAATTGGAGTCAATCAACAATCCTGCACTGAGTTTAACCAAAGTTGGAAACGAGCAAACTAAAGTAGTTAATGTGTTAAGGTCAAGAGGCAACTTGATTCATTCTGATTTGAAAAGAGATTCACAAGTCAGTATAGAACGTAAAAAAAAGGGGATAGATATGAGTGCAGATAGAGCCGCATAAATTTGCCATTCGCAATCATTGAATTTTTTTTAGAACAACCAAACTTTGGTAAACTTTCTTTTATGTATTTTTACACATGGAAAAAAAGGATTGAAAACAGGAGTGTACCACTTGCGTACATAAGCCGCTGCAGATGCTATTAGGTTTACGTTAGATGCAGGTGTATTCATTCAAATGAAAAACGAACAACAAGCTGCTATTTCATGCTCATTGGATAATCCGGATGCATGTGAAGCATGTGGTTAATAAGAATAAAATTATAGTTTGAAAAACCGAAGTAATTTGCTTCGGTTTTTTATTGCCCTCTAAAATGTAGCATTACCTTATAAACCCAGTTTTGCTCTTATAGCTTTTGGAATTATTTTTTTATTTACGACAATGGCTCCTGTTTTAATAGCAAAATAATCTTCACTCATAAATAAAAAACCATTCAAAGTATTGTACTTACTACCCCAACTATTTTTTACATAGTACCAGTTTTTTTTAAATTTGTCTTTTGCAATCGCTACGATATGCATCATATGATCCATTGTTGAAGAGCTATCGTTAAAAGTATTTTGTCTTTCTTCCACTCTTTTTACAACTGTGTTTGGTAAGTAGCTAATACCTTTTTCAAAATTAAAACCCGCTTCATCCACATCCCCACTCCAGCTCACAGAATAATTATTTAGAATTGCTTGATTTGTAATTGCAATTAAATCGTTTAGGGGTACATTGTAATAAGCATCAGCAGTCCAATTGTATTTATTTTCTAAAGCAAAAGGTTTATAAAAGGGGTGGTGGGTATAGGAAGTAATTTCTATATAATCGTCCACGTTTATTTGTAAATAATTTGTAAGAAAAGTTTTTGGATTATAGCTTTTTGAATTGTACATAAATGTTGCTGGAACTTTTCCAAGATGATAATCTAAAACACTATCTAAAAACATATAATGCTTGTTGTTAAGTTTTGTTATATGTTTAAGTAATAAAGAGTCTGTAAAGTTTTTTACTACCGTATCCAACACGGCATGATTGTGGTAATTTTCGTGATGAGGATTTCCATTATATGCAGCCTCTGATACCATGCCGTATTTTTTTATTACCCATACCACATCATGAAATTGGCCACCAGGTGTAAAAAAGTTACTGCCTTTGTTTTGCAAATAGGTTTCTACTTTTCTTATATAAGAATAGCGAGCAATAAACATTTCACTTAAATCTACCTTCTCTTTTTTTATAAGGTACACTTCGCTTTCTAAAAATGAGTTGCTGCCAAAACTCCAACAGGTAGATGAGTTTGCCTGATCTTTTACAGATGTGCAATGCTGCGATTTGGGTACTACTAGTTTTAAATTGGCTACGCTAGGTTGTTGGCTATTAGCATTGTTAGATAGTAGAAGTAATAAAAAATACAGAAATTTCATTGTTCAAATTTTAAACAAGGTAACCTGAAATTTACTATCAAAAATACCTTTAAAAGGGTATTTTATTAAATTGGGGGTGAGCCAAAGGAACATATAACAATAGTATGAAGCAAATATTGAAAAGTATTGCAGCATTTTAATCCAAACCGGTTTTTATTTATAGCCGTTTGTATGTTTTGTTCAGGGTATACTTTACTACTAAATTTGATAAAGATAAAAATAGAAAATAAGCCACAAAACATCAAACCAATTAATATTTTAACGCTCAATATTCCTTATTTTTAGTAGCTAAATTCAGTTAAAACTAAAATATGAAACAAAACAATCTATTCATTTTATCCAACGGCAAAGTAGCAGCTATAAACAAAAAAGATGGCAGCATTATTTGGGAAATAAAATTAAAACAGTATGTAAAAAGTGCTTCAACAATGGCTGCAGTAGGGCAAATAAGCTTAGAAGGGGATAAATTATACATAGGCGTAAGCGGTATTTTACTTTGCCTACAAGCCAAGGATGGGTCGCTTGTGTGGGCAAATGAACTTAAAGGCTGGGGTTTTAGCTTTGTAAGTATGGCTAATGTAAACAACGATGCAAGTGCTTCGGCAATACAAGCAGCAGCAAATGCGGCAATAGCGGCTAGTACAGCGGCTACTACGGCGGCCATTTAAAAAATATAGCAGCGGTATATGCCTCATTAAATGTTGTAACCGTTGCTGTTTCAAAAGGGTTTTATCTGTTTCTTTACCCTACAATCCTATCCATGGAATGTTGTTGGTTTTTAAAATGCGATAGTTTTATTTTACGCTAATAAAAGCAAAAAATAGAATCCTTTTTCCTGATAAATTCGAATATCATTCCATGGATACAATAACCATCAACGGTATAAATTATACCTTAAACGAATTAGAAAAGGATTGTTGGATAAAATTATTAAATGGTTCTTTAAAAGGCAGAGATCCCCTGCATAGCCCTACAGTGGCAAATACAGGAGCGTATGGTATAAATATGCGTACCGTGGTATTGCGTAGAGTTAATACTATAGAAAAAACACTGACTTTTCATACAGATATACGCAGCGGCAAATGGGCTGAGCTACAAGAAAACAATAATATTAGCTGGATGTTTTATGATGCAGCAGGTCGCTTTCAAATAAGACTTGCCGGCAAAGCTAGCCTACACCACGATGATGCTATTGCAAATGATGCATGGCTAAAAACCACTGCCAATAGCCGAAAAATTTACATGGGCGAAATTGGTCCCTCAAAAAAATCTACAAAACCAACCAGTGGGCTTCCCACTGCATTCGAAAGCACTGACCCTACAATGGAAGAAAGCGAGGCCGGTAAGCAAAACTTTGGCGTGGTTATTACCCAAGTAAATTGGATGGAATGGCTTTGGTTAAATAGCCAGGGCCATAGGAGGGCTTCTTTTACATACCATAATGATAAAAGCTCTGATGCAGCGTGGTTGATTCCATAAAAGAAGTTTAGTTTTTTGGTAAATTACTTTTTGTAACCCATACTCAAACCAGTATCTCCTTTTACCAATAAATCTACCGAAGCTTCTTCATTGCTTTTGTTTTCTACTACCAATGCTGTATTTTTTTCTACATGCACTTTTACGGTTTCATTTGGCTGTACAATTACAAAAGAATGTCTGCCTCCTCCAATAGGTGCACGGTAAACGGTTACTGCATTTTTTGATACGTTCTTAAACCTAACCTTGAATGCGCCATGTATATTGTTACCCAATACAAAACTTTCGCTTGGTTGTATAGTTGTGTTTGATGAAATGGTTTTGAACATACTGCAAGAGGCAGTTGCAATTAAGACAGCTATACAAGCGAATAACTTTTTCATATTTTTTGTTTTGTGAAGCCTCAATGGCTTACTGGTGAATGATAAAGCAAATTTCTGTTGGTAATAATGTAGCACAGTTCCAAATCATAATTTGATACAACAAAAGATAGTCTCAAATCATAATCGGAAACAATTGAGCTAGTAAAATCCTGATTGGCTTTGGGTTTATTTTATTTTTGAATGCAATCAATATCTAAATATTAAGCTACTTTTAGACATTAATATTATTTAATGACTATCCCTGATTGGGTGCAAAAGAATTTTATTAATGAAATACCCAATTTTTGATTTTTAACGGGGCAGATAAAAATGATATTTCTGTTTTTTCTGTGAATCTGTGGCAATATTTTTGCCACAGATTCACAGAAAAGCTGTTTTGTGTTTGATTTTTTAACCAATACACAAACTGATTAAAGAAAATATGGATAAATTTGTAGAGGTAAATTCTTTAAATGAAGAATGAATTTTTATACAGTTCATATTTAATTTTCTACAGTTTTATATTCCTTGCACCTAATAGCGGGTAGCTATTTATTACTTGTTATGCTTCATAAACTACAATACCTACTGTTTCTAATTTTGTTATCATCTTGCTACAGTACTTTTTATGTGGTACGCCATGCAGAAAAGCAATTAGAACCTGCTAGCAACCCCGATCCGACTTTAACGGAGGCAGGACAACAACGTGCAAGGGACTTAAATACTTATATGGGCAAGAAAAAGCCAGACAGCATTTATGTGAGCAGTTTTGTAAGAACGCAACTTACGGCAGAACCTACTGCGGCAGCGTCTGGACTAGCAATCATTATAATAAATCAAAGAGATACAAATGCCATTAATGATTTTGTAAAACGAATGTTGTTTATGCATAAGAAAAAAGTATTGATAGTAGGGCATACCAACACTGTACCTAGGATTGTAAAGGGCTTAAGTGGAGTGTCTATTAATCCTATTAGTGAAGATGATTACGATAATATGTACATTATTAAAGTAAGGCGCTCCGGTAGGAGACTTACTCAAACCACATATGGGGCTGTTAGTCCTTAGAAAAAAATGCCAGTAATTATGGAAAATTTACTGGCTTTTTTCTGTAAAATTAAAATTCGATGATAAATCCGATTGTAGGCGTTACCTGCGGGTCATCATTTTTCAACAAAGTAGGTATTGCATTGCTACCATTTATATTTATAGGCAAACCGTCCGTTGTTAAGAAAGCAGTATTATCCGCATTTCTTTTAAAGGTATAAGTAGGCACGGCAGGATTTTTAGCAATATACCAGTTGGTTACATCTAAGAAAAGATCGATGGTTATTTTTTTGAAATTCCATTTTTTATCTATACGCACATCGCCACTATTGAAACCACCTAGGCGTTGTGTATTTAATTTAGCATAGTCTAATATGCCTTGTCCTTGGCTTAGGTAATTGGCTTGAGATGCTGCATTATCAAACGGAGTGTAGGGTGCGCCACCCTGGTAGCGAAACTTTAAACCCAGCTCAATGTTTCTTGGAAATTTATAACCCCATGTTACGGTAAGCAAATGGGTATTGTCCCAAGTGCTTGCAATGAGTTTATTGTTTAAGCCAGCAAATTCACTTCTATAAAAAGTATAAGAAAGAATTCCAAAAAATTTATCGGTTAATTTCTTTTGTGCAAATAACTCAAAACCATAAGCCCTACCCTTGCCATTGGTCACAACTGCTTCGTTACCCAAAACACTAAAATCTCCTCCAAGGTTTGCCAGCGAAATTCCTTTGCTTATAGATACCGGCACGTTTGCATAGTCTTTGTAAAACCCTTCGGCGGTAAACCTTAAACCATCATTGGGCAAATATTCTACACCCGCTACATAGTGGTCTGCACGCTGGTATAAACTGTTTTTATTTACAAGATTGTTTGCATTATCAGCAAAGCCTAAGATGGTGTACGGTGCTATTTTGTAATACCTGCCTATAGACGCATTTACTGTCCATTTATCAGCTAAAATATAACTTGCCGATATTCGTGGACTCAATGTTCTTAATCCATTGTTTCCAGTTGTGGTAAACGTATTCATATCTGTACGTAAGCCTGCGCTTACGCCTAGGCGGCTATCAAAAAAGCGCTTACTCACTTGCG
>JANMGS010000059.1:0-5741 GCA_031374745.1 Ferruginibacter sp.
GACATTATACGCATTTACACCAATGCCAAATGAAGGCGCAAAAAATAGTAAATGTTTCAATCAAGTATGCTACGGTTGGAATTTATCTGGTACAAATGAAGATGTGCTCAAAAAATTAAATGGAAAAATACAATTACAATATTTGATAAATGCCTACAAATTATTCCCAAAAAAAGATAGCTTCTTTCTTGCCAATAATTTCTTTAACAAGCTTGCAGGAAATGATGTATTGATGAAACAAATAAAGAAAGGCGTTTCAGAAAAAGATATTAGAAAAAGTTGGGAAAAAGATTTGAACAAATTCAAAGCAATTAGAAAAAAATATTTGTTGTACAAAGACTAGGCCTAGGCCCCCTCTATCTCTCCGCTAAAAGGCGGAGGAGGAAAAGTAGAAGATTATGCACGAGATTGCCACATTGTTTTAATTATAATAATTTAAAATCACGTATTACTTTTGAACAAATCAACATTTAAAGATCTTCGTATCGTGTTTATGGGTACGCCCGAATTTGCTGTAGCATCTTTGGATAAACTGGTAACTGCCGGATGCAATATTGTTGCTGTAATTACAGCGCCAGATAAGCTAGCGGGTCGTGGCATGCAATTACAACAAAGTGCAGTAAAAAAATATGCATTGGAAAAAGGATTGTATATACTTCAACCTGAAAAATTAAAAAACCCAGCATTTTTGGAGGAGTTAAAATCCCTCAATGCAGCTATACAAGCGGTGGTAGCATTTCGCATGTTGCCCGAAGTTGTTTGGAATATGCCCCCCATGGGAACTATAAATGTACATGGCTCTTTATTGCCACAATACAGAGGCGCTGCACCCATTAATTGGGCAGTAATAAATGGAGAAGAATATACTGGAGTAACAACCTTCAAACTACAACAGGAAATAGATACAGGCGATATTTTGTTATCGGCAAAAATAAAAATTGATGAGAATGATACAGCCGGATCTGTTCATGATAAATTAAAAGAACTTGGTGCAGATCTTCTACTTGAAACGATAAAAAAACTGGCTGAAGGAACGCTTACTGAGCAGCCACAACCTACTCCTTCAAATCCTATTATGGATGCTCAAAATTTTGAACATACTATTTTAAAACATGCGCCTAAATTATTTACAGAAACATGCAAGATTGATTGGGATAAACCAGTTGATGAAGTGTACAATCTAATTAGAGGGCTCTCGCCTTACCCAGCAGCGTTTACTACATTAAATGGAAAGACATTAAAGATTTTTAAAGCTGAGAAGATAAAGGAAATTATTTCTACAGAAATAGGAAATTATAAGACCGATCAAAAAACCTTTTTACAATTTGCGTGTAAAGATGGTTACATAAATATTATGGAATTGCAATTGGAAGGAAAAAAAAGAATTGATGTAAAAGATTTTTTAAGAGGGTATCGTTTTGACAAATAAAAAAGCCACTTCGTAAAAGTGGCTTGAAAGATTGGATATTTTACATTAATAACTAATGGCACATTCAAAATTGTTTGCATCTGCACCAAGCATATCTGCCGCTGCATTGCTAATGATAATCTGTAAATTGGCATTTTGCTTCAGATCTGGCTTTACATCTAGCACTTTAGCATATAAGTATTTACCATTTGCTTTGTTGGTTATTTTTATGATGGTGCCTGGTCTTGCATCGTTGTGTAAGCAATAATATTTACCATCTTCCCAACCGCTGGTGCTTTTAAAAATACCAGCTGTTCCTTCTTCATTGTTGCCGCCGTTCTCAAAATCTGTCTTAAAAAACCCTCCTTTAAAATTTGCGGTAGCATCTTCTTTTGTTTCTATAGGCTTTACAAAAACAGGCTTTTGAACTACTTGTTCCTTTTTAGGCTTTATAACTTCAGCTACTACTGGCATTGGTTTAGGCTTTTCTTCCACCACAGTCTTTTGCTGGTCTTTTTTTACCGGGGTAGTTGCCTTCTCCAACTTTGCCACCTCGCTGTATCCTACAATAATTTCTGAGCCTTCCTTTAATCCATCTTCGGTGAGGTTATTCCATTTCTTGATATCTGCGACTGTAGTATTGAATTTTTTACTTACTGCATACAATGTTTCTTTTTTGGCAACCGTATGTTTAATAGCTGTTTTATTGGCATTTGAGCCTACCACTTCATTTACAACAGGTTTCTCTATAACAACTGGTGCTTGCTTAACAACTGGAACTTGCTTAACAGTGGGTTCTGCTTTTGCATTTTTAACAGGTACTTTTAACACCTGCCCAATAGCCAAGCCTTTTTCGTAATCAATATTATTATAATTGGCAAGTTCCCTACCATTTATATTGTACAAGCGCCCAATGCTAGAAAAACTTTCTTTAGGGGCTACAGTATGCTGAATTACTTTTTGCCCAAATACAAATAAAGGAAGTGTGAAAAGTATGGTTAGTATTTTTTTCATTGTAGGATAAATTAATAATGCAAAGATGCTTTTTTTTAGGGTCATTCTATAGCAATACCATACAATATTAATAAAATTCGTTTTTAATATTGTGTTATAATAAAAAATCCTTCACAAATTGAAGGATTTTATGAGTTTCTTTCTTGCGGAGACGGAGAGATTCGTCCCGACCCATCGGGACGATACAGTTACCCATATACACACTTTCTCCCGAACCATCGGGACTCATTCAGACCCTCTAACACTTACTCCAGTCTTTTATTAAAGCCTTAATGTAAATCTTACTCTTCTTTCCTTTTACTTCTCTCTCTCTTTTTATCGCTTCCCCCCTTGTCTCATACTTTTCAAAATAGACCAACTTCCATGGTCGCTTTGTTGATGAATATTTCCCAAATCCATCGTTGTGCTTGCTGATTCGATGATCTAAATCATTTGTTTGCCCAATGTAGTAAGAAAAATCTTTTGAACTTTGCATGATGTATACATAGTACTTTTCTTCTTTCATGCGGAGACGGAGAGATTCGAACTCTCGATACAGTTACCCATATACACACTTTCCAGGCGTGCTCCTTCAGCCACTCGGACACGTCTCCTTTTTTCAGTTGGCAAAAATACAGTTTCAAAAACTATACACCGAATATTTTTTCCGCATTGTCCGTAGTTATTCTCTCTACTTCTTGAAAGCTAATATTTTTTACCTCTGCAATTTTTTCAGCTACATATTTCAAATAGCTACTCTCATTTCGCTTTCCTCTCATAGGCACAGGTGATAGATATGGCGCATCTGTTTCCAATACCATATGTTGCATATCTATTTCTTTTAATACTTCTGCAAGCCCGGCATTTTTATAGGTAACAACACCTCCAATTCCAAGGTAAAAACCAGCTTCAATAATTTGGTTTGCTTCACTAAGTGTTCCACCAAAACAATGAAATATTCCGCTCAATGTAGTACCCTTGTATTTTCTAATTATATCAATAGTCTCTTGTGTAGCATTGCGTGTATGTAGTATAAGTGGCAAGTTGTATTCAAGTGCCAATTCTATTTGTATCTCTAAACATTCGTATTGCTCCTTTACAAAAGTTTTATCCCAATAAAAATCTAACCCAGATTCCCCAATCCCAACAAATTTCCTTTGTTGCAATAAAGATTTTACATGATCAATTTCCAATTTATAATCTCCTTTTACGTGGCAAGGATGTAATCCGGCCATTGAAAAACATTTATCAGGGAATTTTTCTTCTAATGCGTTCATCCTTTCTGTACAGCCCATATCTATGGCTGGTAAATAAAATTTTTTTACGCCAAAATCATTTGCTCGTTTTACAACTGCTTCAATATCAACGTCAAATTCTTCGGAATACAAATGGCAATGTGTATCTATCATATTGTTGTTATTTATAAATCTTTATAGTTTAGTTTAGAATATTTTACCTTAAATAAAAAATATTATTGATTTAAAATTACTAATAGTAAATTGCGAACAGTTTTCATAGGGTACGGATTAAAAAAGGGCTGAAGTTTCTACTTCGGCCCATTATTTTATATAAGACAAATCGTCTATCTTTTCGAAAAAATATCCTTTTTCATGAAATTGTTGAATTACTCTTGGTAAAACAAATCTCATTTTAAAAGCGGCTTTTTCGCTATCATGAAATACAATTATGGAGCCATTATCTGCTTTAAATAATACATTTTCCAGACATCTTTCTTTGGTAATTGTTTGATCAAAATCGCCACTCAAAACGGTCCACATTACAATTTTATAGGGATTGGTTTTATTTATCAGCAATTTTGTTTGAAAGGCACTTATTCGTCCATAAGGTGGCCTAAACAGTTGGCTATCGATATACTTTGAAGCCTCAAAAATATCATTTAGATAAAGCGCATCATTTGTTTTCTTTCCGTTTAAATGATTAAAGGTATGGTTCCCTACGGCATGCCCCTCCTCTATAATTCGTTTATAAATAGCTGGATATTGTAGCACATTTTTACCAATACAAAAAAAAGTAGCTTTTGCATTTACCTTCTTCAATTCATCCAATACAAATACGGTATGATCTGGATGTGGCCCATCATCAAAAGTCAAATAAATACGCTTTTCCGTTGTATTTATTTTCCAAAGCATTTTTGGAAACATTCTTTGTATCCAACTTGGCATTTTTACAAAATAGAACATAACACAAATAAAGTGAAAAACTAGATTAAATAGTTGCTTTTGTAGCAAGTTGGTATAAACAAAATATTTTGATGCGCTTTTTGAATACCACATACAAATGTACCATATGATTAAACTTAACTTTTAAAAAACCAATTGATTTGCAATATGCACAGTATTTGAACTGCTTTTGTTATTTTTGCAGCACAAAAAACTTTCCATACATGAAATTTGGCGTAGTAATGTTTCCCGGTAGCAACTGCGATAGGGATATGATTGATGCTTTGCAAAACGATTTACAACAAGAAGTAATAGCACTTTGGCACAAAGACAGCGATATTTCTATGTTTACATCGGAAGATTGTATTGTATTGCCTGGAGGTTTTAGTTATGGCGATTACTTGCGTTGTGGCGCTATTGCCCGTTTTAGCCCTATGATGAAAAGTGTAATTGAATTTGCAAACCAAGGTGGAAAAGTATTAGGCGTATGCAATGGCTTTCAAATATTATGCGAAAGTGGTTTGTTACCTGGTGTATTACTGGCCAATGCAAGCCAACATTTTATTTGCAAAAATGTTTTTATCAAAAATACAAATAAGGCTAACGCACAGCCGCTCATGATTCCCATAGCACATGGAGAAGGCAGGTATTTTGCAGCAGATGATGTGTTAAAAAGTTTGGAGGACAACAATCAAATTATTTATAGGTATTGTGATGCTAGCGGTAACACAAGTGTAGACGCAAACCCAAATGGAACCACCAATAATATTGCTGGTATAAAAAATGCAGCAGGCAATGTTTTTGGTATGATGCCGCATCCTGAGAGAGCTTGTAATGCTGCTCTTGGAAATGTAGATGGAAAGCAAGTGTTTAAAGAATTATTAGGGGTTTCAATAAAGGAAGCTGCTTTTGCTTAAGAAACCCGTAACCAATAATCCCGTAACTCTTTTTTTTAACAAAACGCTTTAAAACAAAAAATCAACCTTTGTTGTATATATAAGTAAATAAAAAAAATATGAAAAAACTTTTCCTTTCTATTGTTGTAATATTGATGGTAGTGGCTGTAAAAGCCCAAATAGAAAATCCCGTAAAATGGGCATATAGCGCAAAAAAAGTAGCTACAGGAGTTTATGAGTTACACATGACTGCAACATTAGAAC
>JANMGS010000091.1:0-2297 GCA_031374745.1 Ferruginibacter sp.
CTTTTCTGTGAATCTATGGCAATATTTTTGCCACAGATTCACAGAAAAAAACAGTAATATCATTTTAATCTACCCCACTAAAAATCATAAATTGTGTATTTCAAAAATAAAATTCTTTTGCACCCAATAACGGTTAGTAGTTGAAGTATAATAATATTAAATTAAAACAAGCCCCAATACCCTTTCTTAAAAGAAAATTTAAATATTAATAATACCATTTTTTATTGCATATAAAACCAAGCCTACTCTCGTTTTTACATTTAATTTTATAAATAGTTTATCTCTATACCCTTCTATTGTTCTAACGCTTAAGCTCATCTTTTTTGCAATTTCCACATATGTCATGTCACTACAACTGTATTTTAAGAACAAAATCTCATTATCAGAAAGCATAGAAACGGTAATTTCCTCTTGCAATTGATCCGTTATTATTGCATTAAATATCTTTCCATTTACCAAGTCGCTGTGATAGTATCCATTGGTATGTATATTTTTTAATGCCAATTCCAGTTCTTTAGGATCACTATCTTTAAGAATATAGCCTTTTGCGCCATTTTTAATCATCTTAATTATACTGCTTTCATCATCAAACATAGAGAGCACCAATATTTTGGTTCCTGGCATATTTTCCTTTATCCATTTTGCTGTGTCATATCCATTCATTATAGGCATACTCACGTCCAATAATACGATATCTGGTACGATGTTTTTGTTTGCGACCTCATTAATGAATTTTCTTCCATTATCTGATTGAGATACGACTTTATAATTTGCCATATCGTCTATAAGCTTTGCCAATCCATTTCGCAGCATAACATGATCATCTATTAGGGAAACGGTCAACTTAGGCATATAGATTTAATATTTAAGCTAAGATATAGATTTCAAAATGAATACACTAACCAAACTTTATTTTTAAAGAAGATTTGGTTCCTTTCGTTAGACTTGACTCGATAAAAAAATCGGCATTTATTAGTTTTGCCCTGTTTTTCATATTCTTTAAACCAACACCCGATTCGTTTTTATCCAACGCATTAGTATCAAACCCTTTTCCATTATCTGCAATAGTAATAACAGAAAAAGCTGTTTGATGATCAATGTTAATTAGTATTTCTGTAGCTTCTGCATGTTTTACAATATTGTGCAGTGTTTCTTGTATTATCCTAAAGGCTACCAATTCTTGTTGTGGTGTAAACGAATTTGAAATATCGGAAGTTGTAAAATCAATTACATAATCTCCTGTATTTTTCAATATTTTTAATTCATTTCGTATAGCCTTTTCAAGGCCGATTTCAGAAATTTTTTCGCCCAACATACTTCTTGAGAGATCCCTTATATTTACGAGGGTTTCAGAAATCAAGGCTTTTGTCTCGTCTATGCTTTCTTGGACTTTTAGGGAATCATTTAATTTTATGGTGCTTAAATTAAGTTTTGCCAAGCTCAACGATTGGCCAATATTATCATGTAACTCTTGGCTAATATTGGTAAAAGTTTGTTCTTGAATTTCTATTTGTGATTGAAGTAATGCATTATTTAGTGCAGAAATTTTATTAAAATTTTTTCGTTGTTTCCTTTTGAAAAGAAAAAAAATGGCTAGGAGAAAAAAAGTTAGTACAAATAAAATAATACTTACAGAATAAATTAATATTTCAATTTCAAATTTTTCCATTGTATATAAAAATCAAATGCCAATAAAGAATAAAAGACAATACTAAGGCTTTTACTAATTGTTTTCTGATAAACTGCCAAGTTAACATTATTTTTAGCTATATAATTTAAAATTCCAGTAAAAGGCATCACTCCAATATAATAAATGAGTAAGGCTACAGTGCTAATAAGAAACACATTGTCCAGCAACGGCAAATCATCTGATCGTTGGTACAAATCTAAAAGATACAACAAACAAGAAATAATGATAAAACAGCAACCCGTAAAAAAATACTCTGTATGCAATGCCCCAAAGCCATTGTATTTCTGATAGCAATAAAAAAATAAGAAAATGGTTAAACCGCAAAAAAATAAGAAAATGGGTTTATATAGCTTTTTATACTGTCGAAAAATACTTAAAAAAATACAGCCTAAAAAAATAAACCTGAAATAATGAAAAAAATTATAAAATGATATAGTAAAGACTAGAAGATTTGCTAAATAAAAACAATACATTTCATTGCAAAATGTAATTACAATAAAAATTAGTAACAATTTAAAAGCAAGCTGGCTTTGCTTTTTTACAAAAACAAAGCCAGCTATAATGGACATTAAAATAAAAGATAAGTATATATAGTTTAACATTAAAT
>JANMGS010000108.1:0-5812 GCA_031374745.1 Ferruginibacter sp.
TCTCCGATTGCAAAATTCCATACTGCTTTAATAAGCGTTGCAGTTTTGTATTTACTTGTTTTATATGGATGCTTAGTTCTGCCAATTATTATTTTCTAATAGCTGCGTTTAATTTTTTTTCCAATGAAGTGATTATTTTATGCATCATCGCTTCCGTATCGCCATCCTCTAAAGTCTTCGTATCGTCGCTAAAGGTAAAGTTTACGGCCATAGAACGATTGTCTTTTCCTAATTTCTCACTTTCAAAAATATCGAAAAGTTTTGTGCTTTTTAAGGCGGAAATTTTATTTTCTTTTATGGCATTTTCTACTTCGGCGTAAGAAATGTTTTTATCTAATATCAATGCAAGGTCTCTTTGCACTGCCGGAAATTTTGATACTTCTTTGTAGGTGATTTTATTTTTTTGTTGCAAAGCAATCACTTCATCCCAAGCTATGTCAGCAAAAAACACCTCTTCTTTTATCCCAAATTGTTTCAATATGCTTTGTGATATGCTTCCTACAGTTGCAATATTTATTTTATTAGCGGAAATGTTTATTCCAAAATTTACCTCTTTATTATCTGAAACACTTATGGTAATATTTTTTAAACCAGCCAACATAAATAATTTTTCACACAAGCCCTTAAGATAATAAAAATCTGCTTTGTTGTCTTTTTGTTGCCAGCCACCTTCTCTTACAGAACCACAGATATAAATGCTTAGTTGAGTTTTTTCTGTATAATTGCCTACCCCACCTGTGTTATATATTTTACCGAATTCATACAATTTGAGGTCGGTATTTTTTCTGTTTAAATTGTATCCAATAACCTCAAGACCTGTTTGAAGAAGTGATGGACGCATTACATCTAAATCTGCACTCAAGCTATTTATCATTTTCACTGTGCTGCTTAAAACAGCTTCGTCATAATATTTGCTATCGGTAATACTGTTTGTAAATATTTCGCTGAAACCGTTGCCTGTTAAGTAATTTGCCATTTTTTCTTGTAACATAGCTTTACCATCATCAGTATCAGCCGATGGTGCAATGGAAATGGTTGTAGGAATTTCGATATTATCGAGTCCATCTATACGCATGATTTCTTCTACTATATCTGCGGCTATAGAAATATCTGTTTTACTAAATGGTACATTCACCCATATCTCATCAATGCCTTCTTTTTGAATCTCAAAACCAAGGGCTGTTAAAATATTTTTGATGGTATCGGCATGGTAATTTTTGCCACTTAATTTTTTTAGATAATGGTACTTTAAAGCCACAGCAGTCTTTTCTGCAGGCGTTGGATATACATCAATAACATCGCTGCTTATTTCGCCACCTGCTATTTCTTTAATCATTAAAGCCGCTCTCTTCAAAACATTTACTGTGTTACTGATGTCTACCCCTTTTTCAAAACGAGTAGCAGCATCTGTACGCAAACCATGTTTTAAAGAGGTTATCCTAATTACTTCGTTGTGAAACCAAGCACTTTCTAGGAAAATATTTACTGTGTCCGTGGTTACGCCGCTTGCTGCACCACCATATACGCCTGCAATACACATATCCTCCTCCGCATTAGCAATCATCAAATCTGTTGAAAATAATTTCCTATCGGTTCCATCGAGCGTTTTAAATATAGTGCCCTCTATAGCATTCTTTACAATAATATGATTGCCTTTTATTTTGGCCGCATCAAAAGCATGCAGGGGTTGTCCCGTTTCATGCAAAATAAAATTGGTAATATCTACAATATTATTGATAGGCCTTAGCCCAATAGCTTTCAATTTATCTTGTAACCAAAGAGGGCTTTCTGCAACTTTTATATTGCTAATGCTCAAGCCAGCATAGCGTTTGCAGCCATGTGCATTTTCTATAGATACTGCTATCGGAAGTTCATTGTTGTCTGGTTTAAACCCATTTTTAAATGGAGATATAGCCCTCAGTTCCTTTTTATCGTGGTGCCACAAATAGGCACATACATCTCTTGCTACACCTAAATGGCTCATGGCATCCATGCGGTTGGGTGTTAGGCCTATTTCAAAAATATAGTCGCTGTATGTTTCAAAAACTGCTGATGCTTTTGTACCAGGTAATAAATCATTATTTAATACCATAATACCTGAATGGCTTTCGCCAAGTCCTATCTCATCTTCGGCACATATCATTCCAACACTTTCTATTCCCCTTATTTTCGCCTTTTTTATTTGGAACGAATCGCCATTGGAAGGATACAATGTACAACCCACCGTTGCCACAATTACTTTTTGGCCTGCGGCTACATTTTCAGCACCACATACAATTTGCAAAGAATCTGCTTCGCCTACATTTACAGTTGTAATTTTTAATTTATCTGCATCCGGGTGTTTTTCGCAAGTAAGCACTTCGCCTACTACCATTCCCTCTAAACCTCCCTTCAAAGATTCGTATTTATGAAGGCTCTCCACTTCTAGCCCAATAGATGTCAATATTTTACTCAATCTTTCGGTATCTATTGTTACGGGTAGGTATTCACTAAGCCAATTGTAAGAAATAATCATTTTTCTGTGTAAAAGTTAAGTTGCGAAGATAGTAATTTTGCTGTGGGCGAAAAAGTTGGATTTTTGGGATATTCTCCTACGAAAAATCTATTTATTTCTAGACTTTATTTTGCATACAAAAAACATTTCCACGTGCAAAAGAACATTTTTTTTCTTTTATAATTTGTGTATAAATACTAGAAATAGCAAATGAACATTGAAAGATAGATGTGAATTAACTTGTGTACAAGCAGTGCATAAACTACCTTTGTTTGTGAACGAGCAGTGGATAAATATAAAAAACTAGTTAATAACAGGGCAATGTTAATTTAATATTACCTAATTATTTACCGTTTGCATTTATCTTAGCTGCCCTGCAAGAAAAATACGTAGTAAATTTCCTGCAAAACCAAACCAACATAATAACAATTTAGAAATAGGGAGATTTTAAAGATGGAGTTAAAGAATTTTAATAAAGACAAAGTAAGACGGAAGCCAATTTTAGAAAACAATAGTCTAATGTTTGGCAAAATACCTCCACAAGCAAAAGAATTGGAAGAAGCCATTCTGGGTGCTATCATGTTAGAAAAATCAGCATTTGATACCGTTGTTGAAATCTTAAAACCAGAATGTTTTTATTTAGACGCACATCAAGAAGTTTATAAAGCTATGCAGAGCTTGGCAATAAAAAGTTTGCCGATAGATATGCTTACGGTAGTAGAGGAATTAAAATTTAGGGAAAAATTAGAAATAGTTGGTGGTCCATATGCCATTTCTAAACTTACCAATTCAGTTGTTTCGTCAGCTAATATTGAAGCGCACGCTAGAATTGTTCTTCAAAAATTTATACAGAGAGAGCTTATTAGAATAAGTGGAGAAATTATTGGAGAAGCATACGAAGACAGTACCGACGTTTTTGATATGCTAGATATGGCAGAGACAAAATTATTCGAAATAACGAACAATCACCTTCGCAAAAATTTTGATGATATAGAAACCGTATTGGTAAAAACCATTAACCGCATTGAGGATATGCGCAACAGGCAAGATGAAATGACAGGTGTGCCTACTGGTTTTCCATCACTCGATAAACTTACATATGGTTGGCAACCTACCGATTTAATTATCCTTGCAGCAAGGCCATCTGTTGGTAAAACAGCCTTTGCGTTAAACCTTGCACGTACTGCCGCATTGCATCCTACAAAACCTACTGCTGTCGGCTTCTTCAGTTTAGAGATGAGTAGTAGCCAATTGGTACAAAGAATATTAAGTGCCGAAAGTGAAATATGGTTAGAAAAAATTGCTCGTGGAAAATTGGAAGAACATGAGATGAAACAATTGTATAAAAAAGGAATTGATAGGCTTAGTAAAGCACCTATATTTATTGATGACTCCGCTGCATTAAATATTTTTGAATTGCGTGCAAAATGTAGGCGTTTAAAAAACAAACATAATATTGGAATTATTATAATAGATTATTTGCAATTGATGAGTGGTAGTGCAGATAGGAATAGCAATCGGGAGCAAGAGATTAGTAAAATTTCGAGAGATTTAAAAGGGCTGGCAAAAGAGCTACAAGTGCCTATAATTGCACTTTCGCAGCTTAGTCGTGAAGTAGAAAAAAGAAAGGAAGGTAATAAAATACCCCAGTTGAGTGATTTGAGAGAATCTGGTGCGATAGAGCAAGATGCCGATATGGTAATGTTTTTATACCGTCCAGATTATTATGATGTAACCACCAACGAAATGGGCGAAAGTAATAAAGGCGAAACGTATGTAAAAATTGCAAAGCATAGAAATGGAAGTCTAGATACCATTAAGCTAAAAGCATTGTTGCATATACAAAAGTTTGTAGAAGAAGAGGGTGGAGGAGATGACTTTAATCCTAATCTTGGTGGAGGTAGTTGGAAGCCTGTACAAAGTGGAGGTGGTAGCGATGGGGCTAGTATGTATATACAAAAAGGAAGCAAAATGAACGACGGGCAATTTGATGATGAAGCCCCGTTTTAAAAAGTAAAGCAACTATATTTTAATAAGAAAGGGTTTCAATTTTTGAAACCCTTTCTTATATATTTAATTTAAAACAGCAGGTTCTTTTTTAATGTTTATTCCTTTTTCCTCTTTAATTTTTGCCCAGCCTCCCAACACATTTCTTACATTATGAATGCCTTCTCTCTTTAATATGGAAAGGGCAATTACACTTCTATAACCACCTGCGCAATGCACATAAATGTTTTCATTTTCTTCAAACTGCGCAAGTAAAGTTACATCTGTCATATCGCTTAATGGCAAATTTGAAGCTTCCTCCAAATGTCCATCCGCATATTCTGTTTCTCGGCGTACATCTACAATGGTAATGTTTGGGTCGTGTGGTATATCCATTATCAATTCATCGGGCTCTACATCTACAATCATATCAATTTTTTCACCAGCATTTTTCCAAGTGTCAAATCCACCTTCAAGATAACCACTCATTTTGTCAAATCCAACCCTAGCAAGACGCACAACAGTCTCTTCTTCTTGCCCTAAAGCTGTTACCAAAATAATTTTTTTATTAAATGGTAATAGAACGCCAGCCCATTCTGCAAACCTTCCCTCTAAACCAATAAACATGGATGATGGAATAAACCCTTCTGTAAATTCTATTGCTGGCCTTGTGTCCAAAATAATGGCTTCATTTTTCGAAAGTTCTTTAAAAGCATCCAGCGATAACTTTACAGTCCCTCTACTTTTTACATTTTCAATACCATCATATCCTCGTTGGTTAATGGCTGCATTTATGGGGAAATAAACAGGTGCATTGGCAAGGCCATTGGTTACAGATTGTATAAAGTCATCTTTACTTTGAGGTTGCAATGCATGGTTTGATTTCTTTTCTTCTCCTATGGTGCTAAATGTATTTGGGCCAAGGCTTTTACCACAACTGCTCCCAGGTCCATGTGCCGGATAAACAATAACATCATCGGATAAAGGCATTATTTTTTGTGTTAATGTATCGTACATGATACCAGCTAGTTCTTCACTACTTAAACTCCCACTACTAAGGTCAGGTCTACCTACATCTCCTACAAACAATGTATCACCAGTAAAAATCGCATGTGCTTTTTTATCTTCATCTTGCAATAAAAAGCAAGTGCTTTCTAGGGTATGCCCAGGTGTATGTATTGCTTTTAACGAAATTTTTCCCAATGGGTATTCTTTACCGTCAGTTGCATTTTCAATTTTAAAACTGGTTGTGGCCCCAGGCCCAAATATAATAGGTGCACCAGTTTTTTTACTTAAATCAATATGTCCACTTACAAAATCTGCATGAAAATG
>JANMGS010000113.1:0-4764 GCA_031374745.1 Ferruginibacter sp.
AAAGTGTAGCTGTTGCTTTTTCTATATTTTCTATTTCTTGCTTTTCAAAACTATAGTAGGCTGTTTCATCCCAATATGCTACATCCGTTGTGTGAAATCCAAATCCAAGTTGCTCCACGGCTTTTTGCCAGTTATTTCTTGGGTCTATTTTTATGCGTTGCATCTAATAAATTTAAAAATTTCAATAAAAAATGTTCTATAATCTGTTAGGATTTAACAGATAAAAAGTTTTAAAACCGCTGCTCAATTACATTATTCGATTTATAAAAACCCCAAACAAAAAACCCCAAACGAGAAACTCCAAACAAGAAACCCCAAACGAGAAACGCCAAACGAGAAACGCTAAACAAAAAACAACTGCCTTTTATTAACTACTCACACTATACCCTCCTCTACCAAATCCACCCCTTGTTACACTTCCTTTATACCCATTGCTGCCTATATTAGATCGGCTGTTTATTGCCCCAGAGTAGTAACCTGCCCTGCTATAAGTACCATTATTGTAATTTCCATAAGGCCTAAAAGCATAATACCAAAGCGCCACACCCAATAAACCGCTGCCATGGTGTGTACGGGTGTATGGGGCTGTACTATCTCCACGTACATAGGTTTTGTTGCCGCTTCCCCATTCAGGCTCTTTCTTTTTTTCTTGACAGCTTGCCAGCGCCGCCGTTATTAAAATCAGTTGTATTGTTTTACTCTTTTTCATGTTTAATAATTTCAAGGTCTAATAAAATTACGTTCTTATTTTGCCAACTGCTCATTGCCCTCTGCCAACTACCCCTGCCTCTGCTAACTGCTTGTCATTTCACCGTAATAAATATTTCATAATCTTTTTTCACTTGCACATTTTTTGTATCACCATCACTGTTTTCTGCTGTGGTGTTTTCAATGCCTAATGAAGGTACGGTATCTCTGTATTCAAAACTTTTTACCTGGCTCCCTTTAAACCATACAGTGTGCTTGGTTACCAGTACATCATTTATGCTATCCAAATGCTCCACTGTTACGGCAGTTTCTACCGATCCGTTTTTGTTTACAGAAGGAGTGAGGTCTTCGTTCTCTTTTTCTTTACAGGAATAAAAAATGCTTATGCAAGCTAGCAAAGCTATAATAATTGATATCCGTTTTGTTTTCATTTTTATTTTTTAAAAGTGTAACGATATTGTAAAAATACACTATCGTTACCTTATTTATAAAATTGTGTTTTTAAAATAATTCTTACACAATGGAATTCTAGTCTCAATACTCAATACTCTAAGCTTATTTCTTCACCTCCATCATCTCCATCAATTTCATGCCAAGCAATCCATTAATTCCTCCGTCGGTTCCGTTTCCACCGGCTCCAATCAAAATGTCTGGTATCACTTTTATCTGGCCTTTTCCTATTTCTTCTGTTATTTTGTATTTGGTAAAATTATCGCCACCCATCGCTTTCACTTGTAACTCATAAGCTTCTGCAGTACTTTTACCTATCGCCATTATTTTTTCTGCTTCTGCCAAACCAGTTTTGCTTATTCTTTCAGCATCGGCACTTGCATTAAGTTTGGTAGATTCTGCTTGTGCACCAGCTCTTGCTTTGGTAGCTTCTGCTTCTGCATTAGCACGCATTTTTGTAGCCGTAGCTTCGGCATCCACTTGCAGTTTCAAACTAGTAGCATCACCCTCCGCTTTTTTAATAGTTGCATCTGCAGTGCGTTGTGCAATCTCTACACTTTGTTGCGCTTTCACAATTTCTTTTTGCATATCTGCAATAGCGGTTTCCTTTTCCATACCTTGGCGTTTTTCTTGCGCCATTCGTTGTGTGCTGTAGGTTTTTTCTTCCTCTTGTGCTATCTTTCTATCTGTCAAAGTCTTCATCAAACTTTCAGGTGGTACAATATCGCCTATCAAAGTATCCACTGCATTTACGTTGTATTCGTCCAACACTTCACGCATATTATCTTTAGCGGCCTGTTGTCTTTCTTTACGTGTACTTAAGAAAGCTATCACATCACTGTCTTGTGCAGAGTTTCTAAAATAGTTGCCAATAGTGGGTTCTAGCACTTGACTCACCAAGTTATTCATGCTGCCAAATCGTGCAATCACCTTTGGTGCTTCGTTGGCTGGTATGTGTATTATCTGCGATACATCTAAATTAAATGGGAACCCATCTTGGCTACGAACCGTAATCGTACTCAAGTTTTTATCCAATTGATGGCTCTCACTTCTAGTATTTGCCCAGTTCAAAACTAGGTTTGTTGTAGGTACCAATTCTACTTTCATTATGTATTTGTTAAAAGGATATTTACCCGGTCCATAAGGTTCCATCCACACACCACGTTGCCCTTTACTCACTATATTACCGTGCTTAAAGCCTTCGCCCGTAAGGTCTTTACCATCTTCACCAATATAAGAAATTACTACGCCTACATATCCAATGGGTACATCCGTCATGGGTACTTCTTCTATTTGTATAGCCCATGGATTTATGTTGTAACTACCTGCCAAAACAATGGTTGGTTGCAAACCCCTGTTACCTTCGTGTTTCAAAAAAGTATCAAAGTCTTGGAAATTGTTGTGCCCATCAATATACTTACCTGCTATTTGTCCACTCTCAATAGGAAGCCCGTCCAGCGATGTTACAATGCCTACCATGTTTTCGTGTATGATGATCATATCAGTTATGGTAATGGTAAATGCATAATTATTGATACGGTACGTACCTGCGGTGATGTAGGCGGTCTGTCTACCTTTTTGTCCACCATTGTCCAAAAACTTTTGTGCATCCTGAAAGTTATCGCTGTCAATTTTGCGGCCAAGTATAGCGCCGGTAGGTATTTCAGCGCCATCGTTTGCAAGTATCAGCCCAATCTTTCCTTCTGGTATTACAGCAAATGATTGCATGGCTACACCATATTGCCAAGGCCACATGCCCCAATACAATCCTGGTGCCAAGGTTTTTGCTTGAAATCCCGCTTCACCTTTTGTTGCAATAATTCTTCCATCGGGTAGCGATTTGTTTGCACCAAAAAGTACAAACTTTTTATTTACCAATCCGAGTTTATCTTCTGGCACTATCACCATTCCAAAGAAAACCCTTAAAATAAATTTGTAGAAAATAAGCGATGTTATCAGTAGAAATATCCACCAATAGTTTGAAAAAAATTCTTGATAGTTCATTGTTATGTTGTTTATGGTTTTAGAAAAAAATACTTGTGGTTGCAGAAAGTATAAGTTGGCTACCTACAAAATATGGTGGGTACACAACTTTTATTTCTTTAAAAATTTGATGATTACTACTTGGCATAAAACTGCCAAAACAGTTGTTATATTATATGGAAGGCGGCTTTACTCTTTGGCGAAAAGTAAATAGTTTGGATGCTATAAAAGCGTTCATGTTAGTAGAGCTTGAAGCTCGTTTTATTTGATGGAGTAAAGGTATAGAGTTGTTAAATAATCTCTAATGCAATAGCGATGAATGGGATTAGACATTTCACAAGCGGTAAAGTATGTATGATGAGCGGTAAGCCGTTTTAGTCAGGAGCAGGAGCTACAAATCTTTAATAAGCATTTGTATGCCGCTATCTGTAGTAGCCTTGCACGCAAGTTATTTATACTTCAAACTCCATTTGTGCAAGGGCTACTACTGTCTATCGGCGCTAGGTGCAGCAGTAGTTCATTTTTCAACCCCGTCAGCGGTTAGAAACCACGTCAGCCATTGAAAACCCTGACGGCGGTTAAATAAAATGAGATGAAATTTTAAAATCAAGATGAACTTAAAAAATACCTTCATATTAAATGAAAACTTGCCATAACTAAAGCATAAAAGATACACTAATTATTTTATGGAATTTATTATAACAAACATCTAACTAACAACAAACAACAAACATCTAACAACAAACATCTAACAACAAACACCTAACAACAAACACCTAACAACAAACAAAAAACATCTAACAACTAAAAACCATCCACCATGTCAGAAATAACTACCACCAACAAAACCAAAGGCGGCAAACGCTGCAGCAGAAAAAGTACCCGAGTAGATCTTACCCCCATGGTAGATTTAGGCTTTTTACTTATTACCTTTTTTGTATTTACCACTACCATGGCTACCACTACAGCAATGGGTATGGTTTCACCAAAAGAAGATGATATTATCGATTCTACCGAAATCCCCGAAAGTACGGTTATCACCGTAATACCAGCCGCCAATAATAAATTGTATTACTATGAAGGCTCCGACAAGAATGCTATTTACAAAACTACCAACTACACTGCAGCAGGTATGCGTACATTGCTTGTAAACAAAAAGAAAATCGTAGAGGCAAATGGTAAAGATGCGATACTCATTATCAAACCAAGCAAATTCTCCAGCTTTAAAAACCTAGTAAACATTATTGATGAAAGTAAAATTTGCATGTACAAACGTTATTATTTAGATAAGTTGGATCAGCAAGGAGAATCGAAAATTAAATAAGGTTGTAAAAACACAATTAATATGGCTATAAAATTTTGTTGAGTAAAAAGCTGAAAAAAAAGGATGATGTATCTTAAAAGTTAGCTCAGTAATAATTATGAAGAAGTTGTTTTGAGGCTCCCTCACGAGTGTCCGGAAGTTTTATTATTAAAATTTTCAATCCCGAAGGGATGCAATTAATATAGTAAACACAAAGCGTTTTTAATAAACCCCGAAGGGGTGATATTAGTAATAATGTCATCCCTTCGGGATTTCGGCATTATAACATTGGTTTAATTCTATATTAATACCAGCCTTAC
>JANMGS010000121.1:0-7325 GCA_031374745.1 Ferruginibacter sp.
GAACTGATTATTGCAACATTGGGTGCTTGGTTTACTATTACTGCAACTGTATCTGAAACAACTCTGCATCCGTTGATATCAAATGCAATAAAGGAATAATTACCCGTTTGCTTTACTGTATCGGTAGCAAAATTTGCTCCGGCTATGGGCACTCCATTATTGTACCATTGATAATTTATTAACCCTGTACAGGATGATCCCAAAATAACAGAATCTCCAAAGCAGAAAGTTAATGGCCCAGAAAATGTAACTGTACAAATGGGTGCAGGTGCAATGCCTATGCCAGCATAAGCTGTATCCCTGCAACCATTGGCGAGGGTAACAATATGTGTAACTAAAAATAAACCTGGTGATGCATAAGCATGGGATGTGGGGCTTGTGTAAGAGGTTGCAGCATCACCAAAATCCCAAAAATTTGTAGGAGCAGGAAACAAATTATTAAAAGTTACTGGAGTGCCTACACAGGAATTATTAGCGGTGAAAGATGCATTTGGAATGGTCATATTTACAGTATCCCTTCGTATAACAGTACAAGAACCCGAAGTTATTGTTTGTGTAATAATATAAGACCCACTTTGGGTAATGGTTAAAATAGGATTGGCTATGGCAGGGTTATTATAACTTGCAATAATTGGTGGTACAAATACATTACCAGGATTGGTTCCAACAGTCCAGTTATAACTATTTATAACAGCAGGAAAAACGACTGTAGATGCATCGAATAAACTTACCGATCTACAATTGACCACTTTGGTAAAATTTGCTGCAACTGTTACATTCACTGTAGTGTCTTTACAAATCCGACAAATACTATTATCTGGCATTTTTACATCAATACAAATCCTTACTTGTTTATTGCCAATGGAAGTATAGGTTCTGGTGGTAAAACCACTTACGGTAAAGTTATCTTCTAAATGTGTGATGGTTGGATTACCTGTTCCATTTATTACAGCGCCAGTGGGTGTTAGCACTGCTACAGCTAAGGTAAATGGATTACAACCAGTAATGCTGGTGATGCCAATTGTTGCATTACAACCTGGTGCAGGTGGGCAATTTGAAATTGTAATAACGATGGTATTAGAGGTAACAACACAAGTGCCTAAAGTAACCACACAATAATAGGTATAGGTACCTGCCGCCAATAAATTATTAACGAGTAGCGTAGCATTGGTAGCACCTAAAATTATTCCGGCTGTATTATACCATTGAAAAGTATAACCTGGCCCATTAACTGCAACCAAATTCATATTAGGTAAGTTGGGCAAACAATAATTTACAATATTAGATGCCGAAATACTAGCTATAGGTCTGCCTATATCAGGGATATTATAATTTGTAGTTACCGTACAACCTGTGCCATTAAAATTTTGTATTTGAACTGTATAATTTCCCGGAATATTGATGTTGGAAATGCTGGGGGTATTTCCTCCAACAGGTCCACTTGGGCCTGTCCAAGCAAATGTACCAGTAGCGCCAGTGCTCAATGTTATACCTGTGGGACCGCATAATGTGCCAGAGGCCGTAATGGAAGGTATTGGTGGTTCATTGATGGTGATAGCAATAGAATCGCTGTTGCAAACACCAAAATGTAAATAAACAACATTGCTAGAACCCGGGCTATTATTTCCGTGCCATTTAATTAATATAGAATTTGTTCCCTGTCCACTTAATATAGTACCAAATGACGAAGGTGTAACATACCATAGAAAATTTCCATTTAAAATATTGGTAACAGTATAGGTAACATTTTGATCTGCACATACAGATGTTGGACCTGTTATAGTAGGTGTTGGATAACGAAAAACATTTTTCACCAATGTGTTGCTAAGGCAATTGTTTGGAAATGAAGTTTGATTTACAGTGATGCTATATGGTCCTGTAGGCCCCCAAGTTATTTGTATGGAATCATTGTTTACACCCAACAATGTGGAAGATGCCGCATTGCTTAAAACCCAATTATACAATCCTACCGCATTGGATGAAGCAGAATACACATAGGTATTCCCTGAGCAAATAGAGTCTTTACCAATAATAGCGCTAATAACGGGCCTAGGAAGTACAGTAACCAGATAACTGGCATTGCTACATACAATATTAGGTACAAGCGCAGTTGCTGTTACTGTGTAAACTATTGGAACAGCCGTGTTGTTAACCCAAGTTACATTTATTGAGCTAGTTCCATTACCGCTGTTAATGGTAGAACCAGCAGGCGTAATTACCCAATTGCTCGCTACTGGAATATTGGTAGGCCTTACTGAAACTAGATTACTTGTTTGGTTTGCACAAATAGAACTTGGTCCTGTAATGGCCAATGCTGGCCTTACAAAAACATTATAGGTAGCAGCGCCTCCACATTTAAGAGCGCTATCATAGTAATTACAAGTTATAGTGTGAGTACCAATGGTTGTCCAATTGATGCCAATAAGATTGGTATTTGTATTGAAAGGCGTTATGGTACCACCAGACGATAAAGTCCAACTATAAGTAGTGCCTGGCCATGCAGGCAGTGTATATGTTTCGTATGTATTTACGCACACAAGTGTTGCACCACTTATCACTCCCACTGTGGGAATGATAGGTATGGTTACAGTCGTTCCTTGTGGGCAATAGGTGATGGTACATCCTGTAGCCACAAGTGTTAAACTGCCTTGTGGAGAGCCAGATCCCCAAAGAATGGTAACACATGAAGTACCTTGCCCGCTTTGAATGGTACCACCTACTACTGACCATGCTAAAGAACTACATCCAGTTGCCGATGTACAATATTTTTTTGTAGCGCCTGCACATACGGTTGCTATGCAAGTAATATCCGGGCCAGGTAAATTACTTATTACCACCGTACGCTGCACAGAATCTATGCAGGTAGGGCAAGAAGGTTGTCCATTAAAAGGTGGTGGCGAATTGGAGACTATTAAAGTAACCGTATAAGTTCCAGGAAGCGCATATGCATGGGTTGGATTGGCAAGTGTAGATGTAAACCCATCTCCAAAATTCCAAAAATAATTGGTTGCATTAAGCGTACCAGCCGAATTAAAATTAATGGTTGTAGGATTATTGAAACATGCTGGTTGCGGGGTTGCAACAAAAACCGCAACTGGTTTATTGAGTAAACTAAAAGTTAGGTTTAAAGTATCTCTACAAACAGATAAACCTGCTCCTCCCGGTGTAATAAATTCTATAGAAACATTTCCAACATTGGAAGCTCCCCATTGAACGGTAAACATATTATTTACGAAATTTATAATCGTACCACCCGAAATACTAATCAACGAATATGTTGTACCAGAAAAGCAAGTAGGATCTACTGCTATTGTGTATTTCATCCTCGTATTCTTGCAGGATCTTATTGGAGAAAACGAATTAGTATATCCGCTACTTGGCGGTAATTTTCTTGCTTCTACATTATTACAGCCTATACTATCAGAAATGGTAAACAATGGAGGGCACGGAACGCTACATTGCGCTTTTATTGTATTGTTTAAACTAATACCTACAAAAGCTAATAAAATGATTTTTAATATTTTTTCCATAATAATTACTTGGCTTTTTAAGGATTAACAATAAAAATATTTTAGTAAAGCACGAAATAATGGACTGTGATATTAAATTTAACTTAGGATGTAAGAATTAAAGAAGCAAAAGACTTGATACTATATATAACAAATGCTGCTATGAATATAATAATTAAATGGCATAAATAGAAATAATTTATTCTTATCAAAAAATGATTAATAGAAAAATGGGGAAAAGTATGGCAGATATAATTTTTAAAAAAAATATAATGGCATATCAAAAACGGTTGGAACTTTAAAATTGGCTTGCCATTCGTCGCAAGGGTTGTCAACCTCAATTGGTAATTTCTAATAAATGCAATGCATAAATGTTGACAACCCTATTTTAAAACTCCTACATTTTTAAATACACAAAAAAAGGCTGCCAAAATATTGACAACCTTTTTGATATTTTAAAACAAATTATTCTGCTGTTGGTGTTTCTTCTGAGGAAGTTACAACAACCTCTTCTACAGGTTTCTCCCTATGCAATTTGCCCAGATCATTCCCAGATTTTTTCTTAATAATTCTTGGTGCAAACATTACTTGCATCCGCTTACCTTCTAGTTTTGGTAGGCCTTCTAGTGCACTTACATCTTTCAATCTGTCGGCAAATTTTAGTAATAAAAGTTCGCCTCTCTCCTTGAACATGATTGCACGACCTTTAAATTGTACATGTGCTTTTACTTTATTACCATCTTCCAAAAATTTTTCGGCATGTTTTACCTTAAACTCAAAATCATGGTCATCCGTATTGGGCGTAAAACGAATTTCTTTTACTTCACTCGTTTTGGCCTTAGCCTTCATTTCTTTTTTCTTTTTCTTTTCTTCGTAGAGGAATTTATTGTAGTCAATAATTCTACAAACCGGCGGTGTAGCACCAGGAGAAATCTCTACTAAATCTAAACCTTGTTCTTTCGCAAAGCCATTGGCTTCGAAAAGAGAATAGATGCCGGGTTCAATGTTTTCTCCAACCAAGCGCACATCTGTGGCTTTAATCATGTGGTTGGTGCGGTGTTCTTGTTGTTGCTCTTTTTTAAAGCGAGGATTAAACGCTCCCCGGGGCGGTCTTGGAGGAAATGCCATTTTATTTATTTTACAATCGGCTTTTGGCAGGAAAAAAGCTTCTTGTAAATGTTTGTTTGTTTAATGATTAATCTGCCTAATATGATAAAAATACAAAATTATTCTCCTTTTCGCTCTTTTATTTCTAAAGAAATTTCTAGAATAAATTCTTCAAGGTTTTTTACCCCTTGATCGCCTTTACCTTGCTTGCGTACTGCTACTGCATTATTTTCTATTTCTTTTTCGCCAAAAACGAGCATGTACGGCACTTTCGCCAATTCAGTGTCTCTAATTTTCTTGCCTATTTTTTCGTTTCTATCGTCTATTTCTGCACGAATACCGGCAGCTTTCAATTTTTTCAAAACTACTTCCCCGTAATCCATAAATTTATCACTTATCGGCAATATTTTTACCTGCAAAGGTGCCAACCATTTTGGCAATTTGCCTGCATAATGCTCTAATAAGAAACCGATGAATCGCTCATGTGTACCCAATGGTGCACGGTGAATAATTAATGGAATTTCGGGTTCGTTGTTTTTATTGGTAAACGATAATTTAAAACTTCTGCTTTGTGCAAAATCTACTTGGTTTGTGGCCAATGTAAATTCTCTACCAATTACACTCCAAATTTGTACATCAATTTTGGGACCATAAAATGCCCCTTCGCCTTTAACTTCTACAAAAGGAATATTATTTTCTATCAATACACTTCTTACCAATTCTTCTGTTTCCAACCAAAGTTCTGGTTCGTTTACATATTTTTCGCCCAGTTTTGCTGGATCGTGCAAACTCAAACGCATCACATATTTTTCTATCCCAAATATTTTAAAATATTTAAGATACATGTCGTTTACTGCTTTAAATTCTTGTGCAAATTGTTCTTTGCTGCAGTAAATATGTGCATCGTTCATGTGCAAGCAACGTACACGCATCAACCCAAATAATTCGCCACTTTGCTCATACCTGTAACAAGTGCCGTACTCTGCAAGCCTGTATGGTAGGTCTTTGTAACTCTTTGGCTCTGCATCAAATATTTTATGATGATGCGGACAGTTCATAGCTTTTAGATAATATTTTGTGCCATCCAACTCCATTGGTGGATACATACTATCTGCATAGTAAGGCAAATGACCACTCGTTAAATACAGATTTTCTTTAGCTATATGTGGCGTAACTACACGTTTGTAACCAGCTGCTTCTTCGGTTTCTTTTGCCAATCTTTCCAGCTCTTCTATAATAATGGTGCCATTGGGCATCCATAACACCAGCCCTTGCCCTATATCATCATCCATGGTATAAATGCTCAACTCTTTTCCAAGTTTACGATGGTCTCTTTTTTTTGCCTCTTCTAACATTAACAAGTGCTCATCCAATTCTTTTTGATTGGGAAAAGAAATACCATATACACGAGTAAGTTGCTTGTTTTTTTCATCGCCCTTCCAAAAAGCACCCGATACACTGGTAAGTTTTATAGCTTTTATGAAAGAAGTATTTGGAATATGTGGGCCTCTGCATAAATCGGTAAAATCGCCTTGGGTGTATAAAGTTATTCCCCCATCTTCTAAATTGGACAATAAATCCAACTTATACTCGTCTCCTTTTTCGGTAAAATAGCTAACTGCATCGGCCTTACTTATTTCTTTTCTTTCGAAAGCGCTGTTCTTTTTAGCCAATTCGGCCATTTTCTTTTCTACCGCTAACAAGCCTTCTTCTGTAAGAACTTTGTCTCCCAAATCCATATCATAATAAAAACCAGCTTCCACTGCTGGACCTACCCAAAATTTAACTTCAGGGTAAATTGATTGTACTGCTTCTGCCATTAAATGAGCTGTAGAGTGTCTAAATGTAGATTTAGCTTCTGCATCATCCCAGGTTAGTAATTTTAAAGAAGCATCATTGTTTATAGCTCGAGATGCATCCCATACTTCGCCGTTTATACTCGCTGCCAACACTTTTCTGGCTAGCCCTTCGCTTATAGATTTTGCAACTTCAATTGCACTTGTGCCTTTTTCGTATTCTCTAATAGACCCGTCTGGTAAGGTTATCTTTATCATTTTATTTATCCAAAACTTTTATGAAATGCAAATTTAACGAACTCTTTGCTAATACCTAACTTCAAATAGATTGTTCTAAGAATTAAAAATATAATTTTGTGTACATTTTTATCATTATGAATAGAATTTTAATAATTGCAGCATTTACGTTAACAACAATTTTATGTAAAGCGCAAAATTTTAATGGCCAATGGAAAGGCGGTTTTATCGATAAAAGTACTTCCATGTATTCTTGGGGTGGAGATAGATGCGATTATGTATTGGATTTAGATGTAAATGGAGATAAGGTAACTGGCTATTCCTATACTTATTTTACAGATGCTGGTACAAAATATTACACCATTTGCAGACTAGAAGGTTTTATTGATAAAAAGAATAAATACATTGAAGTAAGCGAAACGGCAAGAACCAAAACCAATGTGCCAAGAAATGTTTCCAATAGTTTTCAAACACACAAACTCACCTGGCGTAAAGAGGGTGATAAAGAAATATTAGAAGGTAACTGGGTTCCAGCCCCCGGTCAAGATAGGACCAACACTGGTTACGGAACAACCATACTATCCAAAAGGCAGCTATCAGAAATATCACCTTTGGCTAAAAAGCTGAACACAAACAAGGACAAAACAATTTCGCCAGAAAGACCTTTTGCAGCTGC
>JANMGS010000179.1:0-4755 GCA_031374745.1 Ferruginibacter sp.
TGAAAGAAGAAGCTTTAAATATGTTGCCATTCATGTAGGCTATTGGTTTGTTACCTTAGCTTTAATGGGCGGTGTTATTTGTGCTTTTTTATAATCATTAATAAAAAAGAAGAAACCAATTTAACAATTTTGTTTAGCATAAAACTATTGTTGAATTATTTAAGTGATGTTTTTTATGCTTCATCATCATTTAAGTTGCCAACAATTTTTATTATTTGCCATCTATCTTTTTTTTAAAAGGGTTTCTAATGGTAGTGCTTTTTGTTTTCAATAAACATAATAAGAAAAGTAAAAAAGGTTGCAATATAGTTGCAACCTTTTTTACTTAATCTATTCATTCGCTAACCAATAACAATTATTTTTATACAATCTTTCCTTTCTTTCTAAAGTCTTGGTGAGTGTTTAATGCCATAAACATACTCATACTTTTTACCATTTATATCAACAATAACAATCGCATTACCAATCTTAGAAACGTTTACATTATAACTTCCGTTTGATCCGGTTATAGTCCCATTTACAATAGAAATTTTGGGGTCGCATGTTGTGCTATTGGAAATAACTTCAATCGGATTGTCTTCTCCAATCCATAAAGTACTGTTGGTTTTATCTTTTGTAAGCTTTAAAATGGGGATAGCATTTTCTGTTTCCTTCTCTTTCGTTCTTATACTTATTACGCCATTTTTTCCATTATCACCATACAAAGTAGTAGCTGTATTGCCTTTCAATACATCTATACTTTGTATTTGGTTAGCATTTAGATTTTCAAATTGTGGTTTGGTTGCTATCGTATTGTTTATTACATATAAAGGTTGCTCCTTTATTTTGCCCTTTATGCTAATTAAAGGATTAGCTGACTGGGGTCTATTTATGTTTTTTGTTTTAACTAGTACCACGCCATTCTTTCCTTGTTCTCCATATAAAGATGTAGCAGCATTAGCTTTCAATACATCTATTGTTTCTATTTTAGTTGGGTCAAAGTTTTTTAATCCCTCAATGGATGTTATGGTGCCATCAATAACATACAATGGAGAAGAACCATCTTTATTAAATACAGCCAAACCTCTTTTTTCTATGATTTTTGCAGGGGCGTCATTTTGTTTAAATTCAATATTAGTATTGTTGATACTGCCAGTAATTTTTTCTACAATTACTTTCTCCTCATTTATTGGAGGGGGTGGAGGAGGCTCGGATAATCCATTTGTTTCCATTGGTACAGGTGGTGGTGGGGGCGGGGGTAATATTTTGCCGTATTTTGCTTCCCACTTTTTAATTTCCTTGCTATTACCATCTCCCAGTTTTATTCTTGATACCTCTTTCCAGTTTTTATCGTAAGCTATTCCATAGGTTTGGCCATTAATGGTCTTTACCTCTATGCTGTATTCATTTACCATAGGAAAAGATACCTGAGTATTTTTTAAATCGCTTGTAACCTCTTGGCTGGGAGTAGGCATTTCTTCTCCATAATTTGACTTGAATTTTATCCTATCACTTTTTAAATTGTATTGATACATTTCAAACTTTTCATTTTTGAAAATAATATGCAAAAGAGGGCCGGTAGTTAGTTTATCTTTCAATCCTGAAACTCCTTCTGTTTTAATATCATTAATAAAACCCCAACTAGCCAACTTTATTTTTTTATGTCTTTTAATAAAGTCTTCTAAATCATTTTGCATTGTATTGGAAACTTTGGAAGCTACTGCTTTTGTTTGCTCCAAAATAGGTTTATTGCTTTTTTGTGCAACTACTACCGCAACCACACAAAGAATAGGAATGAGCAATAAATATTTTGCCTTATTCCATCTTCCAGATTTTTGTTTGTTCATCATGGTAATCCTGTTTTTTAAGTGAAGTAATGAGAATTGTGCAGCGATGGCCGTCGCTTTATGTGTACCCGTTATTACATGTAATAATTCGTATTGGTATTGTTTGGCATCTTTGCCGGATTCCAAGACTTTTTTATCTGCTATAAATTCTAAATTTTCCCTGATGGCATTTTTCAGCAGCCACACACCTGGATTAAACCAATATACAATTTTATTTATTTCTGCCAACAACAAATCAATTGTATGCCACTGAGAAGTATGTACTTTTTCGTGTTGCAAAATAGTTTGTAATTCTTCAGAAGTATGTTTTATAGGATTGATGTAAATATTTTTAAAAAAGCTCAGTGGCTGTATGTTTTTATACGTTGTAAAGATGGAATGTCTATTTTTTGTGGCACTCACATGAATATTTATTAAGGAAAAAATTTGCACTATAAATAATACAATCATGGCTGTAACACCTATCCAATAAGCAATGTATAGAAAGCTCCAAAAGGTAAAATTCGATTCGTTACCTGTAATCACCGTTTTAATTTGATTCCAATTAGGCGTATAATTTAAAATGGCATTGTTCCCCTCATTTTTTTCTAAATGGGTAAATAACTTTTCAAAATTTATTAATGGAAAGCTTGAGGCAATTAAAATGGAACCTAGCAAGAACCATCTGTTTAATGTATAAAAAGTTAATCTTCTAAGTAAGAAAAAATATATTAAATAAAAAACAATCAAAGCGATGTTCACCTTAAGTAGGTATATAAAAAAATGTGGCATATAATTATTTTTAGTTCAGAATATAAATCCAGTTTTCTAGAATCAGCTCGTTTTATATAATGTGAAATTTATTTTTCTGTTAACCTTTACCTTTTTCAATTTGTGCTACTATTTCTTTTAGCTCTTTTGAACTTATTTTATTTTCTGTTGCAAAAAAGGTTACCAATTCTTTGTAACTGTTTTCAAAATAATCGGCAATAAAACTTTGCATAAATTTTTTCTTATACTCTTTTTCATTTACTAATGGAACATATAAGTATTGATTTCCCATCAATTCACTAGTTATAAATGCTTTCTTCTCTAGGTTTTTTACAGTAGACGCCAATGTTGTGTAGGGTGGTTGTGGCTCAGGAATCACAGATAGTATTGTTTTTATATTCCCTTTTTTTACTTCCCACAGAGCTTGCATAGCTTGCTCTTCTGGTGCTGTTAATTTTTCCATTTCTACGAAGTTTTCGTAAATCTATGAAGTTTTCGTAGATTCTCCAAATTTATTTTTAAACTAATTTTTTTTGCAGTTTTTTCGATTATTATTTTAAGTATAAAAAAAGTATGTTGATAGAATTAATTACAAATAGGAAAAAATAACATTGATAGCTTACTTTTATAACTCATAATAACTGATATGCCAGATAAAATTTTTTTTATAACCAGTAAGGATAACCATCAAATGCCTATGTACGCATGGCTCCCAAACCAAGAGCCAGCGGCAATTTTATTTATAGTGCATGGTATGGCGGAATATGCCGAACGGTATAGTACAATTGTAGGTGGCTTGATAAAAAATAATATAGCTGTTTTTGCAAACGACAACAGAGGGCATGGAAAAGCTGTAACTGATATTAATACACTTGGCATTGTAGAGAACAATTGGTTCAACAACCAGGTTGAAGATATACTTTTGGCAATTAATTTTCTAAAGGAAGCATATCCAAAGAAAAAAATATTTTTGCTAGGGCATAGCATGGGCTCTTTTTTATGCCAGCGTTTTCATCAATTATATGGTAGTAGTATTGATGGGTTGATTTTATCGGCTAGTAATGGAAAGCAGGATCCTTTAATGAGTGCAGGTATTGCCATAGCATTTGTGCAAATGCATTTATTTGGCAAAAAATACCGAAGTAGGTTGTTAAATACATTGTCGTTTGGCAAATTTAATAATGCTTTTAAACCCAACAGAACATTATTTGATTGGCTAAGTAGAGATACGGAGGAAGTAGATAAATATGTAGAAGATCCACTTTGTGGTTTTGTGTGCAGTGCCAGTTTTTTTTATTATTTCTTTAAAGGGTTGAAAGATATTTTTGATAAGCAACATATTCAAAATATTCCCCCAAATGTACCAGTATATTTATTTGCTGGCGATAAAGATCCAGTAGGGCTTTTTGGCAAAGGGTTTATGAAACTATATGACGTTTGGAAAGCCAATGGGGTAAAAGATATATCCTATAAATTATACGATGATGGCAGGCACGAAATGTTGAATGAGACAAACAGGGAAGAAGTAATAGCAGATTTGGTAAATTGGATTACACTTCGTTTGAAAACAAATATGTAGTAACACAGCGCACCGCTGTTGTAATTTCTGCAACCATTGAGTCGATTCCTTCCGTTATTATTTCGGTAAAGCTCTGTAAGTTTGTGGCTTATCCCATTTTGGTCATGCATTTACTTTGCTAGTTCATCCATAATGCTTTTGAAAAAAATCTTTTCAAATGCTATTGTTTTTTTGTGCTGGTATGTCATCCAATTCTGGTGTAGCCATTATTCTGGACATAAAGTGCATCGTACCTTGTTTTTTCCATATTTTAGTGGCAATTACAATTCCTATGGTTAATGAGATAAGGATGACGGCAATGGCAATAACCAATCTTAATGTAGACGGATTTGAAAAATAAATAAGAGCAGCAATTACAAGTCCTGCTAAGAGTGGGGATAAAACAATTTCCAGCCATCCTATTACTTCTACGGCATAGTCAAAAAAAGACATTTTGTTTTCTTTTGCTTCTATGTTTGTAGTTTTTTCTTTCAAGGTAGGGCCGCTTTCAGTACAGCTTTTATTCATCAGTACCCCATCTACCGATTCAATTTCGTCTAAACGTATGACTTGTCCATTATCAAGCAAAATAAATTCTTCTTTTGCTTTGGTATAAACATC
>JANMGS010000658.1:0-7112 GCA_031374745.1 Ferruginibacter sp.
AGATACCAACTTTTGGACCTTACAAACCAAATCTAAAAAGTCATTGGAAAAAGGATATGAAGCTATTTTGCCCTTTTGGGCAGACAATACCAAATGGACTTATAAAGATATAAAACCATTTGAAATGAATAATGCATACCAGTGTATTTGGCGGGCTGTTACAAAATACAATTGTGCAAATTGCAAAGACTTGATTAAGGAAAATGCATCTCAATTTGATAAACTTCTTATTAATTTATTGTGAAAAAATAATTACACAAACCAAACCAAAATAAACTTAGCATGTTAAATTTTAGAACAGAAAACAAAATGGCATTGGTTACCGGATGCAGCAGTGGGATAGGTATGGCCATTGCAATAGAGCTGGCAGAATCTGGGGCAGATATTATTGGCGTATCAAGCAACATGCCTTTATCAGGTAGCGATGTGTCTAAAGCAGTAGAAGCTGCTGGGAAAAAGTTTTATGCTTATCAAGCAGATTTTTCAAATAGAGAATCGTTGTACAGCTTTTTAAATAAAATAAAAGCAGATCATCCTCGCATTGATATTTTAATAAACAATGCTGGTCATATTATGCGTGAGCCAGCAGCAACACATTCAGATGAATATTGGGATTTAATCATAAACATAAACTTGGATGCACAATTTATTATTACAAGAGAGATTGGCAAAAGAATGTTGGAACAAAAAGCTGGAAAAATTGTTTTCACTTGCTCATTGCTAAGTTTCCAAGGGGGCATTAATGTACCAGGGTATGCGGCAAGTAAAGGTGCCGTGGCTTCTTTGTTAAAAGCATTTGCCAATGAATGGGCGCCGCATGGCATTACCGTGAATGGCGTAGCACCTGGTTATATTGCAACAAATAACACAACGGCTTTGCGTGCAGATGCAGATAGAAGCGCAGCTATTTTATCAAGAATTCCTGCAGCACGTTGGGGCGAGACTTCTGATTTAACGGGGGCTTATGTATTTCTTTCATCACCAGCCTCTGACTACATTAATGGTACTATAATAACAGTAGATGGTGGATGGATGGGGAGGTAGGAGCAGAGGGCAGAGGGCAGAGGGCAGTGGGCAGTTGGCAGTGGGCAGTTGACAGAGAGCAAAAAAGCAAAAAGCAAAAAGCAAAAAGCAAAAAGCAGTGGGCAGTGGGCAAGGGGCATTGAGTAAATTGTAATAAGTAATAAGAAAGTTTGCAATTCATATAAAGAACAAATTAGATAGAAGTAAACACCAAACAAAAAACACCAAACACCAAACAACAAACAAAAAACAACAAACAACAAACACCAAACAAAAAACACCAAACAACATAAAATAAAAACTTTAAACCTAATAAATATGCAAATAAGATTTCAAAATAGTCCGAAAGAAACGGCAACAATGAATACGCAGCAATTGCGTGAAAACTTTTTACTGCAAGGATTAATGCAAGCAGGCACCGTGCAACTGGTATATACGCATTACGACAGGGTAATTGTAGGCGGGATAGTACCAACTACGGCGGCAATCTTTTTGCCAAAGGAAGAAGAATTAAAAGCAACCTATTTTTTGGAAAGAAGAGAAATGGGAATCATAAATGTAGGGGGTAAAGGAAAAGTTACCGCTAATGGCGTGGAATATGAGATAGACAAATTAGAATGTGTGTATTTAGGTAAGGGAACACAAGACGTTTCGTTTACAAGCAATGATGCAGCAACGCCTGCTTATTTTTATTTAATATCTACCCCTGCGCATCAAAGTTATCCAAATAAAATGATGACAAAAGAGGAAGCATCTCCTGTACATTTAGGCGATATTCTTACGTCCAACAAAAGAACCATTTACAAATATATACACAACGATGGTATACAGAGTTGCCAACTGGTAATGGGCTTAACCGTACTAGCAGAAGGCTGTGTATGGAACTCCGTACCACCGCATACACATACAAGAAGAATGGAAGCATATTTCTATTTTGACATGGATGAATCGCATCGTGTGATGCATTTTATGGGTGAGCCACAAGAAACAAGGCACTTGGTAGTAGCCAATAATGAGGCTGCCCTTTCTGCCCCTTGGAGCATGCACTTTGGTGTAGGCACGGCCAACTACGGTTTTATTTGGGCAATGGCCGGAGAGAATAAAGAATTCTCAGATATGGATCAACAGCCAATTGCAAGTTTGAAATAGTAAGAAGTAAATATACAGATGGAATACAAACTACGAGAACGTTTGCGTAAATATTGTTGTTATAAAAAGGTATTTTAAGGGTTAAATTATCATACTTTACAATCAACAAAAAATTTGATGTAGAATTTTTTTAAACGAATGCTTGTAACAAATTAACTGCATGAGAAAGGTATTGTGTTTTGGGGAATTGCTTTTAAGGTTGCCTCCTGCAAATGCAGGAGAGTGGCTTCGTAATAATACCATGCCAGTTTTTGTAGGTGGTGCAGAATTAAATGTTGCCACCGCATTAGCTACTTGGGGTTTACCTGTAAAATATTGTACAGCCCTCCCAGATAATATCATTTCAAAAGACATAGCAACGTACCTCCAACAAAAAAATATAGATACATCTCCCATAATATATGCTGGCGAACGTGTAGGACTGTATTATTTAAAAGAAGGGGCGGATATGAAAAGTTCCGAAAATGTTTTTGATAGAAAATATTCGTCTTTTTCAACTTTGGCAACGGGTATAGTAGATTGGGATGCTATACTAGAAAATGTTTCTTGGTTTCATTTTAGTGCCATTGCACCGGCAGTAAGCCAATCGGCTGCGGCACTTTGTAAAGAGGCATTGGAAGCTGCCTCCAAAAAAAATATTACCATTTCTGTAGATTTAAACCACCGTTCCTTGTTGTGGAAATATGGTAAGCAACCCATTGAAGTAATGCCAGCACTTGTTCAATATTGTAATGTGGTTATGGGAAATATATGGTCGGCTAATTCTTTGTTGGGCATTCCGGTAAATGAAAATATTCATGAACAAGCAACACAAGAAAAATATTTGGCCAGTGCACAAGACTCCGCCAAATTTATTTTTGAAAAATACCCAAACTGTAAATGGGTAGCCAATACCTTTCGATTCGATGGAAATGAAGGGGACATACGGTATTATGCGGCACTGGATAAAGTAAATGGACAAGCAATTTCACCCATTTTTCAAACAGCCACAGTGGTAGATAAAGTAGGAAGCGGGGATTGTTTTATGGCAGGTTTAATTTATGGTATTTCAACAGAACATACCCCAACAGAAATTATAAGTTTTGCCGCAGCTGCCGCATTTGGCAAATTACAAGAGAAAGGCGATGCTACAAAAAACAGTATCGAACAAATTCAAAATATATTATCAAAATACAATTAATATCAAAATAAAAAATCAACAAAAATAAACATGAGCAAGAAAGTAGTAACCTTAGGAGAAATTATGTTGCGGTTGTCAACACCCGATTTCAAACGTTTTGTACAAGCAGATACATTTGATATTACTTATGGAGGTGGAGAAGCAAATGTGGCTGCGGCTTTGTGTAATTATGGATTAAACGGAACTTTTGTGTCCAAAGTTCCCACCAATGCCATTGGACAATCAGCCATAAATCACCTACGTCGTTATGGTGTAGATACACAATTCGTAGCAAGAGGTGGCGATCGTTTGGGAATTTATTTTTTAGAAACGGGTGCATCTATGAGGGCATCGCAAGTTGTGTATGACCGTGCAGGTGCTTCCATTGCAGAGGTAGATGCAAGCGAATTTGATTTTGATAAGATATTTGAAGGAGCCACTTGGTTTCATACAACAGGTATTACACCAGCATTGAGCGATAAAGCGGCTGCGCTTACGTTGGCTGCATTAAAAGCAGCAAAGGCTAAAGGTATTACAACAAGCATCGATTTAAATTTCCGTAAAAAATTATGGACAAAAGAAAAAGCACGAGAAGTAATGACCGTGCTTTGCGAATTTGTTGATGTTTGCATAGGCAACGAAGAAGATGCTGATTTGTGTTTAGGGTTTAAAGCGGCAGATACAGATGTTACAAAAGGAGAATTAAACCTCGATGGTTTTAAAGATGTATTCAAACAAATGCAAGCAAAATTTGGATTTAAATTTATTGCATCATCATTAAGAGAAAGCCATAGTGCCAGTGACAATGGCTGGAGTGCTTTGGTATACGATGGTACCGAATTTTATCATACAAAACAATATGAAGTAAGAATAGTAGACCGTGTGGGTAGTGGAGATTCATTTGCAAGTGGTTTAATTTATGGATTGGTTACCGGAATGCCTATGGCAGAAGCGGCAGAGTTTGGTGTAGCGGCAAGCGCATTAAAACATACCATACCGGGCGATTTAAATCATGCTACACTAAGCGATGTAAAAGATTTAATGAAAGGTGATGGTAGCGGAAGGGTGCAAAGGTAAAGCCCCCTCTATCTCCCCCACAGGGGGAGGAAATCTGGAAGATTATGTATTATAAAAACTGCCAAATTCGAGTTTCCTTTCCTTTGGAGAGAAGTTGGGGTGAGGTTAAATAAAGTCAACAATGATAATAGATACCGTACAAAACGCACACAAATATTTTTCAGTTCATCCATTGTTTGAAAGGGCATTCGAATACATCAAAGAAAATGATTTGGCAAATGCAGCAGATGGAAAATCAGATATTGCCGAAGGATTAAAAGCCATTATAAGCAATGCACCCGGCAAAACAAAAGAAACAAGCATAGCCAAATTTGAATGCCACGATAAAAACATAGATATACAACTTTGTGTGAGTGGTGTAGAAACCATCGGTTGGAAACCAAGAGAAAAATGTATCATTCCAAATGGCGAATACAACGATGAAAAAGATGTACGTTTTTTTAATGATGAACCCGATATGTTTTTTAGCCTAACCAATGGGCAGTTTGCTATTTTCTTTCCCGAAGATGTGCATGCACCTATGATTGGAGATAGCGACATAAAAAAAGTAGTAATAAAAGTAAAAATTTAATGAATTGCCATGGCATTCATGCCATGGATAAAAAATAAAAATTATGAATAATCCACAACAAATTACCGATGCCATTGTAACACAAGGTATGCTTCCATTATATTTTAATGCAAGCGAAGAAGTAAGTTTAGATGTTTTAAAAGCCATTTACAAAGCAGGTGTAAAAGCGGTCGAATATACCAATAGAGGCGAGGCGGCATTAAAGAATTTTGCTAAAATGGTAGCGCTAAGAAATGCAGAAATGCCGGGCCTTTTACTTGGTGTGGGTACTATAAAAAATTTGCAACAAGCAACAGATTATATGAATGCAGGTGCAGATTTTTTGGTGAGTCCTGGCTTTGTAAAAGAAGTAGCCGACTATGCAGTAAGCAATAATATTTTTTATGCGCCAGGTTGTATGACACCATCAGAAATAATAGCAGCAGAAAATGCAGGTGTAAAATTCATAAAACTTTTTCCAGGCAATATGCTAGGCCCTGAATTTTTAAGCGGAATTAAAGATATCTTTCCAAAGCTCTTGTTTATGCCTACAGGCGGCGTAGACACAACCAGAGAAAATATAGAAGGCTGGTACAAAGCAGGTGTTTGTGCAGTAGGAATGGGCAGCAAACTCATTAGCAAAAAATTGATGGAAGAAAAAGATTACCATACCATAGAGCAGGAAACAATAAAAGTATTGGCATTAATTCAAAGCATAAAAAAATAACGATACATGACACAGCAAGCTATAGGAAAATACAGGTGGACGATTTGTGGGATGGTATTTTTTGCCACCACCATCAACTACCTGGATAGGGCAGTAATTGCCATTTTAAAATCCCCTTTAACCAAAGAATTCAATTGGTCCGAAACAGACTATGCCAATATTGTTATTGCGTTTCAAATATGCTATGCCATTGGTTTTTTGGGTGCGGGTCGTTTAATAGACAAGCTGGGAACAAAAATTGGTTATGGCTTGGCTACCGCTTTGTGGAGTATTGCAGCAATAGGCCACGCTTTGGCTACCAATACAATGGGATTTTTAATAGCCCGTGGTTTTTTAGGATTTACAGAAGCAGGTAATTTTCCTGCAGCCATCAAAACTACAGCAGAGTGGTTTCCTAAAAAAGAAAGGGCATTTGCAACAGGCATATTTAACTCAGGTGCAAATATTGGCGCCATCATAGCACCCCTAACTGTACCTGCTATTGCAGAAGTTTGGGGTTGGAAATGGGCATTTGTTTTAACGGGATTGGTTGGTTTTATTTGGTTAATATTTTGGTTTATTATTTATGAAGTACCCAAAAAGCATAAGAATTTATCGCAGGCAGAATTTGATTATATACACAGCGACCCCGAAGAAGAAAAAGATTTAAATGGAGATGCAAAAACAATTTCTTGGGGTAAATTATTAACCTTTAAACAAACATGGGCTTTTGCCATTGGTAAGTTTTTTACTGATCCCGTTTGGTGGTTTTATCTTTTTTGGTTGCCCGATTTTTTAGAAAAAGAATATGGCTTGGTTGGCACAGCCAAATCATTGCCTATGGCACTTGCATACACTTTATCTACCATTGGCAGTGTATTTGGAGGTTGGTTGCCTATGTATTTTATAAAAAAGGGATGGCCTGTTTTTAAAGCACGCAAAACCTCTATGCTCATTTTTGCATTGAGTATTTTGCCAGTAGTATTTGCACAATATCTTGGTAGTATAAATATGTGGTATGCCCTTATCATTATTGGTTGTGCAATGGGCAGCCACCAGGCATGGAGCTCCAATATTTTTACTACGGTAAGCGATATGTTTCCTAAATCTGCTACAGCTTCGGTAACGGGCATTGGCGGAATGTTTGGTGCTGTTGGGGGTATATTAATTGCAAAAGGAGCAGGGTTGCTTTTTGATGCATATAGGGCAAGCGGTATTGCAAAATCGTGGGTAGAGGCAAAAGCAAATGGTCTTGGTGATTATGTTACCAATATTTTAAGTTTGTCTCTCAAAGACAAACAAGATCATATCGTGAATCTAAACCAAAAAGATATTAGCAAACTACCCAATGAAGTAATTGAACAATTAAAAGCAATTGACATAACCGCTTTCGAAAAATTAAAACAAATTCAATTGCCATTGGTTAAGGCAGATTTATCGCAGAGCTA
>JANMGS010000186.1:0-3202 GCA_031374745.1 Ferruginibacter sp.
TTGCAACGCACCAATTGTAAAGAGCAATGATGCAGGCCAATGCGGTGCAGTAGTAACTTACACAGTAACATCAACAGATAATTGTGCCGGACAAACCATTGCACAAACTGCAGGTTTACCAAGTGGCAGCTTCTTCCCTAAAGGAATAACGACCAATACCTTTGTTGTAACAGATGCCAGTGGTAATACAGCAACCTGTAGCTTTATCGTAACAGTGAATGATACCGAAAACCCAACCATCACTTGCAACGCACCAATTGTAAAGAGCAATGATGCAGGCCAATGCGGTGCAGTAGTAACTTACACAGTTACGGTAAAACTACAGGCTGCTGTATTACCACTGGCATCTGTTACAACAAAGCTGTTGGTGGTTGTTCCCTTAGGGAAGAAACTGCCACTTGGTAAACCTGCAGTTTGTGCAATGGTTTGTCCGGCACAATTATCTATTGATGTTACTGTGTAAGTTACTACTGCACCGCATTGGCCTGCATCACTGGTAACAACAATTGGTGCGTTGCAAGTAATAATTGGTGCAATATTATCTACAATAGTAACCGTAGAAGTACATGTTGACACATTATTATTAACATCAGTTACTGTAACAGTAACTGAATTTGCCCCAAGATTACTACAGTTGAAATTGCTTTGAGAAAGTACAATAGATGCAATACCACAAGCTTCATGCTCATAAATTTCAGTAACATCAACAATCTGCTCTGGCCTTAAAGTTGCCATTCCGTTTGCATCAAGCGCCAACGTTATACTACTGCAATCAACATAAAAAGGTGGCGTATTATCTACAACGGTTACAGTAGCAACGCATGTAGACGAATTGTTGCTTGCATCAGTTACCGTCAGAGTCACATTTTGTGTTCCTACATCATTACAATCAAATGATGTTTTAGATAAGCTAAGCGATGCAATGGAGCAATTGTCGGTTGATCCATCATTAACCATGGCAACAGTTAGCATACCAGCTCCCAATCCATTAAGCACAACTGTTGCACTTTTACAAATTGCATTTGGCGGCGTTACGTCAGATTCTGCAGCAACATTAAATGTTTCCGTTTTAGTGCATCCTGCATTATCTCCTACAGTAATAGTGTATGCACCAATACCCAAGTTTGAAAACAAATTTGAGCTTTGCGCTACCCCACCATTAATCTGATATGAATATGGTTCCACACCGCCTGTAGCACTTACCGTTATGCTACCGTTGTTAAGACCACAAACTGTATTTACCACCGTTGCCGTTATTGGGAATGCTGTTCCTCCCTGAACTACAACACAATCTGTGCTTGCACAATTAAAAGCATCGGTAATATTTACACAATAAGTACCTGGCGCAAGGCCCGATATAGATTGCGTTATTGCAGTAAAGCCAGAGGGGCCTGTCCACGAATAAACATACGGCGCAGTCCCACCAACCAGCGAAGCAGTTGCCGTACCATTTGAAACACCACAACCCGCCGGCGTCGAAGATGAATTTACAGAAACGTTGCATGCCGCAGGAACTGTTATATTAAAAGAACGGGAAGCGGTGCCAGGCGTAGGGCAGAAATTGTCCTGTGCATTTATCGTAACCGTATACGTATTTCCTCTGTTTGCTGCTACTGGCGAAAAACAAAAAGTACCATTTGTAAAGCCTGCACCAGCAGATGTTATAGTAAATGTGGCCGGTGGAATAATTGACGAAACAGCGGAAAGGCTGATAGTTTGTGCTACATTGTCTGTGGCATTTACATTTACACAATAAGTATTGCCCACCGGTACAATCACGTTCGGCAACGGTGCTATCACAGGTGGCGTGTTAGCTCCACAGTTAACCATTGTTATCATTACATCCCTGTTTACTTCGCCAATTTTAATACCCCCTCTAAATTCTTCTGCCTTTATGGATACCACAGCTACCTGTACAGCAGATGGTGTAAAAGAAAGCTGCCCAGTATTAGGATTGATAGATATGGGGCTTGAAGAGGATAATGGATTCAGTCCGCTGAACCCTGGTGCATAAGTAACAGAAGTGCCAGCTGCCTGCAATGCATTTGTTAGCGAATAAAGAATAACATCCCCATTGGCATCAGAGCCATTGGGGCTTATTGATGCAGGCTGGTTGGTACAAAATTGTGCAATGGGCCTGTTTAAAAACTGTGGAGAAGAATTAACAGCATAATTTGTATTTAAAATTGCTGTTAAATACATACTCTGACTACCAGGATTCGTCAACGTTGTAATAATTCCTGTTCGTGCATTCTGGCTAACACTTAGCGTATAAATAGTTCCTGCCGCAAATGTAGCAATGCCTTCATAAATGTGCTCTTCAATACCTGCAACAGTACCTCCATTACATCGTGAAACCTGGCCGGGACATAATAATGAAACATCAGAAAAGCTTATCCTGCTAAGTGTAACAGCAGTGATTGCCGGAGCGGTTGTAAGTGTTACTGACAGCGGCGCAGCAATGCCAGAGCAGTCACGGTACAGCGTATATCTTACACGGTAAGTGGTGCCAGTTAACCACGTATAGGTAATTTGCCCACCAACAAGGTGCGATGCACTTGCATCTATAGATACATCCATAAATGCCAGCGTCACTAAAAGCACCATTAATAATTTTTTAATTTTAATCATGAAAATGCGATAATTTTTTTTCATACTTTAGTTGTTTACATTTTTATTAAAAAAATTCATATAAAAAGAAATATCCCTGCTATTCTTACATAGCGGGTGTCTATACAAAATACTGCTAGAATTAAAAAAGTTTACAATGGGGGGTATTGTAAATTGAGGAGTTGGAATCTAAAAAAGTATTTCTAGTTATTGGTATCACAAACTTAAGTTAAAAAATTTCATACTACCAAATTATTTTCAAAAAAAATAAATTCTCACTGATATAAACCTTGCAAACGCTTACCAGCAAGTGATTACAGAGAAAATTATTTTTTTACAGGAGCTCAAAAAAAAGACACTACCTCTCTGCCTAGGTTCGTTTTCCCCACCCCTTTCGCTAAGATCTACGCTTCTATAAAAGCTGAAAAACATTCCCCAGCTCAGCCTAGCCGGGACTACAAGAATTTAAAAATTAGAATTAATTTGCTAACTATTAAAAACTGTACTTGACAGAGCCTAGCTACTCAATGGTACTTTAAAGTCCTACCGGGATTATATGCTGAGTCGTATAAAAAGCAGATTTTCCGCTGCT
>JANMGS010000253.1:0-7556 GCA_031374745.1 Ferruginibacter sp.
AATCATAATGTCATATAGATTAAATGTTTATAGGTTTTAGCAAGCCAACTAACTTGATAAAGGTCAGTCGAATTCATGACTTCTAATTAACAATATATCCATAAATTTTGCTAGCAGACATACTTTTGGTAAATCTTAATGAAGTGGGAACAATAATAATTTTATTTTTTATCTAAATAAAACTCAAAAGTATCTCCACGCAAACCAATACGAATTGCTCCAAGTGCAGTCATTTCTGATGGTGCAATGTTTCCTAAGTTTACATTACACCCAATCAATTCTAAGAAATACAATTGTTGTGCCTTCTGCGGTGCTTCCAACACATTTTTTTCAGCAGGTATTTTAGTAAGTATTTCTTGTACTAAACCTTCACGTACTTCTCCACTTCCTCTATAAATGCCAACATTACCAGCTTCTCTTGCTTCTGCAATTGCATACGTAGCTCCAGCACTCAATTCTGCACTCATTAGTTCAATCCATTTATAAGGTGCTATTAAATTATTGGTAAGTGTCCTCACACACCAATAAAAAAAATTTTTACTAGTATAGTTTAGAAATGAAAGAAATGGTTTATAAAAGTTTTTTACCCAATGAAATGAAGGATGAATATGTGGTTTTGTTGGATAAGAAAATGAAGCAGTTGGATATGTTGTAGAAAATTTTATTTGTTATAAAAAACACTGTCCTGGCGGGTTTTTCGCAAACAGACACAATACATTTTAATGAAAGCTTGTTGCGAAACCCACACACGCTACCATATTTGAATTTTTAGCCTTTAATTCTTTATAATTCTTTTCTGCGTCGGGGTTTCACTGTTAGTACTTTTATGCTGTAAGGTTTATTTGTGTGAAAACCCCGCCGATAAAGCAAAACTACAAATTGATGATACGGCCTATAAATTTTATTCTTTATAAGTAATCAATATTTTTACAGGCTTACTACAAATGTGATCTCCTGCAAGTACACAATTACTAGAACTGTTTTGGATATAAATATTTCCATTTGTATGTACAAAATAATTATACTTTAACCTTGGGTCATTATCATAAGCAGGTGGTATCCAAACAGCATTACCAGCAATACCAACTAGCACACTTACTGATAGCACTTTTGTGGCATCTATACCAAGTAAATTAATAGGTTGTGAACCATTGTTTACAGCTGAAGTAGTACCACTAAGTTCTACCGTTTTTATTGCAGGTGAAGCTTCGCTTGCCTTTCCTAATCTTGTATAACCATTTAAATCTACATTGGCGTTTTTATAAACTACCATAGCATTGGAGCGGCTGTTAATTGCTGTGCCATTACCTAGATATAATAAAGGGTCAGTAGCAACCCACGCTGTAGGGGTTGAGGATGCTATTGTGTCATTAAATCTACCTATTGCTAATGAGTTATATGATTTTGAAATTGTGCCAATACCAAATGTGGTAGAATAATCTCCGCTTGCAATAGTACTTAAACCCGTTGCTACAGAACTATTACCATTTGCAGATGTAGATTGTCCCATTGCAGTAGAATAATACCCGCTTGCAATACTATTTAACCCTGTTGCTATAGAATTATTACCACTTGCAGTTGTAGATTGTCCCATTGTAGTAGAATAATCTCCGCTTGAAATTGTGCTTGAACCCATTGCAGTAGAAGAATTCCCACTTGAAATTGTGCCTGCACCCATTGCAGTAGAAGCATACCCACTTGCGTTACTAGTTACACCCGTTGCTGTCGCAGCCTGACCACTTGCAATTGTTGCATTACCTATTGCAGTTGCAAAAAACCCACTTGCAGTGGTTAAACCACCAATTGCCATAGAATATGGCCCTATTGCACTTGTACTATTACCAAAGGCTATAGATTGCTCACCGCTTGCAGTATTATTACTCCCAATAGCGGTAGAATAATTTCCGGTTGCCTTATTGTTATTGCCTATGGCTGTGGCCGGTTGTTCACCAATTACATTAGTTGCGCCAGCCATAAACGAACCGTTAGAAGTATTAAACATTAATGCATTGCCTAATGGCATAATAGTTCGTTCATTTGTAGATTTTGGGAATAACGCCCTACAGGTAATATCAAAGCCTTTGCTATTAATATTATCACCATCACTTCTAAATGTTACAGCTGTATTTCCATTTACAATAAAATCTGCTGGAACTTGGATGGTATTGGTAAATCTTTGTGTAAAATTTGTTCGGCATTCAGGAAAACCAGCATTACCAACCCACAAGGTATCACCTGCTGCTATTCCAAAGTCAGCAGGGTTAAAAGTTATTTGATAACCAATGGCAGCACCTGTCGGTGCAAGTGTTAGTAGTAAACCTATATTTCCCTGGCTAAGGTTAAAATAATTGGCTGCTCCACCTGGGTCAAATATTCTTACTACACTATCATAATAAGTAACAAAAGTGGGTAGATTGTTCATTGTATATGTTTGTGCGGCTGTAGGAGAAGCTTTGGTATAAATAATCTTTGAGTGTATAAGTAAGCTACCATTGGCTTGTATGCCTTCTTTAGGTGGATAAAGGTTATAATCCGTATTAATACCTACATATCTTTTTTGTGTAATGGCTATGCTATCTTGGTATTTGTTCCAAAGGTTATCATTAGCAGTTTCTTGCCATTTTGCACCATCATAAAACCAAGCACTATTGGTACTATTTGCAAAAATGAGTAAACCTTTTGCCGGGCTTGGAACGGCACTGGTGTCTGCAACCCTAGGCAGCAATAAGCCTTTATTAGTACTTTGCAATTCAAGCAATGCACTAGCATTAGGTGAAGCTGTACCAATACCCACATTTTGGGCAAAGGTGACGCCCGAAAAAAGGAGAATCAGGGTTGCGGAGGCAATAAATTTTTGCATTTTTATTATCTTGAATTTTTAAGACAGAACGATTTCCTTATTCTTCGTAGGTAATCATAATTTTTACTTGTTTACTACATATATATGCACAAGTAGCTGCGTTGTTTTGAATAGTGATTTGTGTAGGGCTAATAAAATAATTGTATCGGAGTAATGGATCGGGTGAGTATTCTGTTGGTGCAAAAAAGCCTGGGGTCCATTCCAGTAAAGTAGTTACACTTAATATTTTCGAAGCTGTGAGGCCATGATTAATGGATGAAAAACCTGTAGAACTAGCTGAAGAAGTAACAACTAGTTTTTTTGTTTTAATGGATGGCACATCCGTTTCGTAACCACCCAATTTAGTGAAGCCGCGAACAACGGCATTATTTTTTACTACGGTTTTGGCGTTTAGCAACAGGCTATCGGCGGCAAAATCGCCGTAAATGAGGGCGTTATCTTTATTGGCATTAGAGTTTTCTATGTATAATTTGTTAGAGCCTAATTCATTAAAGGCCGAATTAGCTCCGAGAGCAACATTCCCTGTACCAGATAAATTATTTGAAAGTGAATTAGGGCCCAAAGCCAGATTTTCTGTACCAGTTTGATGTCGCCACATAGCTAGAAGACCAAGGCCTGTATTGAGGGAGCCATTTGTGTTTTGAAGAGCAGACCTTCCAATACCTGTGTTTGAGTTACCCGAACTACCACCTGCTAAGGCGGAGGTCCCTATTGCAGTGTTTTCGTCACCAGAAATACGATTATTTAAGGAACCTGTACCCAGTGCGGTATTAAAACTGCCGATTTCATTTTTGTATAACGCTTTACTTCCTATTGCTGTATTACCTATTGCTTCATCTATGTTAGTTACACCAATTCCATTATTAAACAAAGCACTATCACCAACAGCAACTAAATTACTTTTTACAGTATTTTTTGCCAATGCTTTTGCCCCCATTGCTACATTAGAGTAGCCAAAAGAATTAGCAGAAAGTGCACTATCTCCAATGCCTACATTGTTGCTGCTTTTCACCCCCAAACCGCCGGCTGCAGAACCGATATAGATGTTTTTGTGGCCACCTAAACGAAAACTGGTCTTATATCCAATCATTACATTGTCAGCTCCACTATCTGTAACATTAGTATTTCCCGGAGTTGTTAAGGTATTCCCAAATAAAATATTATTTGTCCCTTTTTGTATTCCGGTTCCAAGATTTCCCATTGAAATATTTCCAGATCCTTCTATTAGCCTAATTAATGAATTATTTCCAATGCCTATATTGTCAAAACCATTATTTAAATAGGACATTGATTGGGTTCCAATAGCAATATTGTTAAATCCTCCTGTGCTGCTTGTAAGGCTGCCTTTGCCTATCGCAATATTGTTGAAGCCAGTTGTATTCTCCAATAGAGCCTTGCTTCCAATACCGATATTATTAGTAGACTGATAAGATGCAGCAGCACCTATGCTATTGTAATAAAGTACACTGTCTCCAATCGCAAGATTATTAGGTTTACCATTGTTACTGTACAATGCATTTCTGCCAATGGCCACCATCCCATCTGCCGCAGTATCGCTAAATGCTGCCTTGTAGCCGATTGCCACACCGCCGCTTCCCCTTCGGTTACTTGTAAGAGCACTATTTCCAAGTGCAGTATTGTGCAAGCCTTGCGTAGCAAGAATAGGAGTAGAATTGGTGAAAGTGTTAAAAAATAAGGCATCAGAACCAACGGCGGTATTGCCTAACCTTGCCTGGTTATAGAATAAAGCCCCTGCACCTATTGCCACTGTTCCGATGGTAGCCGTATCGCTTACAAGGGCATAAGAACCAACCGCAGTATTGTCACTTCCTGTAGTGTTGCCAATTGCTTGCATAGAATTGCCTGCAGCATTTCCGAAAAAATAGTTGCCGCTACTTGCATCCATATAGCCAGCTGGTTGGCCATTCTCAATAAACCGAATCGGCTTAAAATCCGTGGTGCCAAAGAGGTTATTTACGCCATCAATAGTACCCCCATTACCAGTTCGGCTCCATGCGGTTTTGCTTACAGCTTCATTACTGCCAATCTGTTTCCAAGCAGCACCACTATATATTAACTCTACGGTGGTATTTGGCTGAATGTAAATGGGTACTAAAAACCCTCTAAACATTGTGTTGTTGGTGATAATTACATGTTGGCCATCTTCGGTAGCACCTATAAAGGCAATATTAAAATCGCCAGTGGGTGAACCTATTAAAACATGGTGAGATCTATTGCTGTTTAACATTACACTTGTGCCAGAAACAGTTGCATTTTCTGATCGTAAACGAAAACCACCATTAACATCCAAAGCAACTTTGGGGTCGATATTATTAATACCCACATTCTGCGCAATTAAATTCGCTGCAAAAAATATAATTACTAATAAACTGTAAACCTTTTTCATTACAATGATTTTTGTAAAAATGATAAAAGAATATCATCGTAGTAATCCCACAAATGTGTTAATGTATTTCCACATCACTACTCAAAAGCATCCCATTACAACAATTGTGTTTTAATAGGCCAAATATATATGTATGCCTAGAGTGTACCTATAGCAGATATATGGTATATTGTGCTTAGCAATCAACTTCTGTCTTAGTGGGATTTTCGCAAGCATACACAATACATTACAATAAAACTTTGTTGCGAAACAACAACACGCTATGATAATTGAAGTTTTAGCTTTTATTATTTAAATTTCTTTTCTCCGTCGGGGTTTCACTGTCAGTACTTTTATACTATTAGGTTTATTTGTGTGGAAACCCGACGCTACAGCATGGACTTCTTTTTTTAATTACATTCCCTTTATCGATGCTACTTATTGCCTTATTACCATCACATTAAAAGCAGTACCAACTGGCATTGCAACAAGATCCTGATTGAAAATTGCCCATTTACCTGCCGTAAAATAAACCCCTATGGGATGATTATTATAAACAGGGCCTGCCGTCCAGTTAGGTGTTACTATTACAAAATCTGTTGAGGCCGGATTAGGGTAAGTTAATGATGTTGAATTGCCTGTAATATTTATTGCTGCAGTTACATGGGTAAAAAATGGCTTGTTGGTTGCGCTGGTATTTACTTTAATGGCTCCGTCAATTTCTACTGCAATACCGCTTCCTCCATTACCTTCCAACCATGCTGCAGCGGTTGTTATAACATTCGTTTTTGCATGCAAGGCAAAACTAGTGATTGAGCTGGAATTATTTTCAAAAAATCCACCAGTGCCTCCAGAATTGTTGTTAACACCATAAACACCATAACCTCCCACGCCCGATCCCGATAGTGGGGAGCCTGCTGACCCATATACACCGGCTCCATAACCAAGTATGCCTAATTCCTTTACAAAACCTGCAACACCCCATCCAGAGCCACTATGTACTCCTAAAACGCCAATACCGTTAAAATTAGTAGAATTGGATTCGCCCCTTACTCCGGCACTATATGGAACAGGGGTTGGCGATAGTGCCAGGCCGTAAATTCCGGCAATAGTATCCGTTCCATTAATTGTTGCAGTTGTGTATATGCCGTATTTATTTTTTGCAGTTACCTGCAGGGCATAAGCAGGTATAAGATTATTGATACCAACATTTCCATTGGCGGTTATAATAAGACGGGTATTAAAATTGGTAGCCAAATTAATGGCTCCTGTTGCTTCATAATTCATGATATGAAAATCACTGTTTAGCATTCTTAACCTGGCTCCCCGCAAATTTCCGTCTGTAGTAAGGCTATTGGTAATGCCGATGCTTGCGTCCTGCCCCGCATTTGCATCATGAACATGTAACCTATTTGCAACGGAAGGTGTAATTGTTCCAATACCTACATTGCCATTAACATCAAGGGTAAGTTTTGGCGATGCCTGGATGGTTAAATGTAATTTACCCAAAACATTTCCTACACCGGTGCCAAAATCCACATCTTCATCCGCACCGGCATAAGATCCCCAATAACCTCTATAAATATCGTTTTCAAAAATACCCATAAACATTCCTGACCCTCCATTAAATTGAGCTACATTAACAAATGGAGTTTTTACATCAAGCCTGGCGGCTGGTGTTGTAGTACCAATGCCTACGTTCTGAGCATGAATATTTTTCACAAACAAAACAAACATGATAATTATTATTTTTTTCATATTAATATATTTAATTCTATAAAGATGAAACTAACAATCGTACCCGACAATCCCACAAATAGGTTAATGTATTTCCACATCATTACTTGAAAGCATCCCATTACAACAATTGTGTTTTGATACTTCAAAAATATGTGTATTGCAATAGTTTATCTATAGCAGATATGTGGTATATTGTGCTTAGAAATCAGATTAAAAAACTAACCCGAATGCAATTAAAACCCGTATCGCCTAGTGAGTTTACTGGCAAAATGCTACGATCTAAAGAGACAAAAAAGGTAGATTATGCCGCCTATTTCAAACCATTTATTGAGCAAGCCGTAAATTTTGCAGTAGGGCCATATTTTTGGTTTATACCCGACCAAGCAGATATGACCATTGTGGCGGCAAGTGAAAATACCAGACAGCTATCACCATACAATCCCGAAGAATGGGTAGGACAAGATGCAAATTTTTGGGCTAGCAATATCCATCCAGATGACAGGCAATATGTACTGGCTGCTGCACTTTTATCTGCAGAAATAAGTGAAAGCGATAAAAGAGAAAAAATCG
>JANMGS010000330.1:0-3078 GCA_031374745.1 Ferruginibacter sp.
TCACAGCAGGTGGTGTATGGACGAATGCCTCGGATGTAAACCTCAAAGAAAATTTTACAGAATTGAACAGCGAAGATGTGCTGCAAAAAATTTCTTTGCTCCCCGTAACGCAATGGAATTACAAAGACACTCGTGTTGCAGAAACCCATATAGGCCCCATGGCGCAGGACTTTAAAACATTGTTTGGATTGGGTGTAAAGGGTGATGATAAAGTAATAAGCACTATTGATATTTCAGGAGTAACGCTGGTTGCAGTAAAAGCTATCATCAAAAAGCATGAAAGCTTGGAAAAATTATTATTACATCAGCATCAATTAATATCGATAATTCTAAAGGAAATTGATTTATTAATTAGAAAATAAAATTTCAATTATGAAAAAAACTATAATCCTGCTGCTGTTTATTGCTGCGCAGAAAACATCAGTGGCACAAAACGTAGGAATTGGTACCACCGAGCCCATGAATAAATTGCAAGTGCAGGGAAATTTGCTGGTAACAACACCCACCACGGTAACTAATATTGCACCAACAGTAGCGCAAACAAAAACAATGGTGAATAACAGCACAATTACATTTTTAAATACTGACTCCACTGGAAGGATATATGACCCAGGAGGGCCATCTGGAAATTATTTGGCCAATATGATTGCCTATGCAAGTTTTGATGGTTTTGGTACCAGTATTATTGGTATTGAAATAACTGCTGAAGCAATGGCCCTTGGCACAGGTGATTCCTTAATTATTAAAGAAACTTCTTCTTCAACCAATATCTTGCTGGCAGTTGGGAATGGATATACTGCTACCGGCAAATGGTTTTTTAACTCTACCCGTATACATATCATTTTTAAAAGCAACGCCGACCCCGCTACAGGAATTGGCTTTTCATTATTATTTAAAGCCTTATATAACAATAGCGCCTCGTTGCCGGATATATCCGGGGCTACAGGTCAAGTATTATCTTTTGATACAAAAAACGGTTCTTTCAGAAGTGGATTGCTAAATAATGATGCAAAGGGGAATTTTTCCACCGCAATGGGACAATTGGGAACTGCCAGTGGATTTACTTCAACTGCAATTGGGTTTCAAACAACCGCCAGTGGAAATTATTCCATTGCAACAGGAGTTCAAACAACAGCCAGCGGCGACTTTTCAACCGCAATGGGAAGAAGTACAACAGCCAGTGGAGATAACTCAACAGCCATGGGAAACAATGTTTCTACTAATAATCAGGATGGGTCATTTGTAATCGGAGACAATTCAATCAGCACGGTGATGAATTCCCTTAATGCAAATAATTTCCGAGCAAGATTCGCCGGGGGATACAAACTATTTACCAGTGCCAATTTAGCCACAGGTTGCACTTTATTTGCCGGTGATAATGCCTGGACTACCGGCAGTGATGTACGCAGCAAAGAAAATTTTGCAGCAATAAACGGCGAAGATTTTTTAAAAAAGATATCCCAATTTAATCTCACGAGTTGGAATTATAAAACCCAGGACCCAAAAACTTTCCGCCACTACGGCCCCATGGCGCAGGATTTCTATGCCGCTTTTGGAAAAGATGAATACGGCACCATTGGCAATGATACCAGCATCAACTCCGCCGACTTTGCAGGGGTGAGTTTTATTGCTATACAGGCTTTGGAGAAAAGAACACAAAAAATGGAGGCGTTAGAAAAAGAAAATGCCTTGCTTAAAAATGATAATACCGAAATGAAAGCAATGTTGCTACAACTACGTAAAGAAATGGATGAACTAAAGATAAAAAATATTACTTCACCAAAAATCCTGTAAAATGGCAAAGCATTTTTCTATTGTATTCCTTCTGATATTGTTTAAAATAACAGTGGCACAAAACATAGGAATTGGTACCACTACTCCACATGCTTCAGCTATGTTGGATGTGAACAGCACAACGCTGGGAATGCTGATCCCTCGTATGACTACTGCACAAAAAACGGCAATTAGTTCGCCGGCAAAAGGATTGTTAGTGTTTGATGTTACCAGCAATATACTTTCTTTTTATACCGGTACTGCCTGGGCTGAAATAAATAGTAATTTTACAGGATGGACTACAAACGGAAACATCGGTACAGCCCCTTTGGCTAATTTCATAGGTACTTTAGATGACAAAGACCTTATTTTTAAAAGGGGTAATATTCGAAGTGGTTTATTAAACTCCAGCAACACGTCTTTTGGTGTGAATGCTTTAAATCCCTTTTCCACCGGCCTGTTTAATGCTGCTGTTGGTGGCAGTTCACTACAGGCTAATACAAGTGGAAGTTATAATACAGGAAATGGTGTTTCTTCTCTTTACTCCAATACAACGGGAACGTTTAATACCGCAGCTGGGCACAATGCACTTTTTTTTAATAACAGCGGCAATTACAATACCGCTGTTGGAAAAAGTGCTTTGTATGCAAACTTATCTGGCAACAACAACACTGCTGTTGGCTACAATGCCTTATTCAATAACCTCGCCAATAACAACACTGCCATTGGCGAGCAGGCTTTATTTGCCAATACAACCGGCATAGAAAATACAGCCAATGGAAGTGGTGCTCTACGGAGTAACACTACGGGAGGCGGTAATACTGCTACTGGGAAATCAGCTTTGTACGCTAACATAGAAGGATTGAACAATACTGCTAATGGTTTAGAAGCGTTATATAGTAACACATTGGGCAACAGCAATACTGCAATTGGTAGGGAAGCAATGACGTTAAATACAATTGGAAGTTTTAATACAGCAACAGGTTCAAATGCTTTGCGAAATAATACAACAGGGCTATCAAATGTTGCAAACGGAGTTAGCGCTATGTATTTTAACAGCGAAGGCAACGACAATATTGCAATGGGAAGAAATACACTATACTCAAATACAAACGGAGATGGCAATGTAGCCTTAGGCGATGAATCGCTTTACAACAATACCATCGCTAATTACAATACTGCAGTAGGTAGACAAGCTATGTTCAATAACACGATCGGTCTTCGCAATACAGCCATTGGCGCATTTGCACACATTGACAACGTATCTGGTGAGGATAATACAGCGATAGGATATTCAGCCCTTGG
>JANMGS010000341.1:0-6502 GCA_031374745.1 Ferruginibacter sp.
GTCATTATGTATATGAATGGAGGTAGTTCTTTCAATAATAATATGTATTTAATTGGATAAGGTGCTGTGGGTCTAATTAAATATGATATGAATGGAAAATTAATTAAAAAAGAAAATACACCCACGGGCTATTATACTTACATTTCAAATGATAAAAAATATTTTTATTATGGTACACCTGGCTTAATGGGATTGTTACAAACTAGCACTGCAAGTTTACTATGCAGTAAACCAATATGGAATAAGATAGACACTAGTAAAGGTTCTTTTGTGCAAAATATTTTAACGATTACTGAAGATACACTTGGACGTATCTGGTATGGGCATGGTAGAAGAAGTTTAGCAATATATGAACCAAAAAAAGACAAAGCAAAAACATGGATGGTTGAAAAAGTGGAAAGTGCTTTTGGGGCTTTCTCCTCTCTTACAGATAAGAACGGAACAGTTTGGATTGGCAGCGCTACTAATGGGCTTTGGTATTACAAAGACTACACAAAACCAGCCATACCAAGTAGTTTTATACAAATAAATCACCCACTATTAAATAACAAAAAAAGTGTAACCGGCTTATCTATTTATAACAATTGGTTGATTATTTCCAACTATGATAAAATAGTTTTATTAGATATAGACAGCTTATTCAAATTTAATAAAACACATGTAAGATATCTCAATCCACAAGAAGCAGCGTTTACCTCTTTCACAGAACAAAACACTTTAATTACATCCAAAAAAGATAGCACCGTTTGGTTTAGTACCAGTGATATGCTATATAGATGGGACATAAAAAAATGGCTCTCTATTTCATGGAAACCAATAACAGTTTTTCCTATATTGAATTATAATAACCAAACAGACACATTAAGCATCCACCAACCATTTTCCTATAGTCCGAGATTTAATTCTTTTAACATAAACGTTAATTATGTGTCTCCAGATAACTTACCAAGATTTATGAGCTGCCTTTTTGTAAAAGAAGGCGACTCCATTTTACTTCCTCTACCATCTCTTGATACTAAGTTTAATTATAATAATCTCAATGCGGGTAAATATAATTTTATAATACAAGTATATGAAATGAATGGTTCTGTTATTACTTATACTTACAAAATCACAATTAAAAAATTCCTTTGGCAGCAATGGTGGTTTTGGGTAGCTATAACATTATTGTGCATTGGTGTAATTATCTATTTATTAAACTTAAAAAAGAAAAAACAACTAGCAGAACAAGCTTCAAAAACCAAAGATGCAGAATTACAAACCGTAAAAGCTGAGCAAGCAAAAAAAATAGCCAACCTACAATTGGTAACATTGAGCAGCCAATTTAGGCCTCACTTTATTTTAAATGCACTAAATACCATTGGTGCTCAAATGGACGATAAGCCAGAAGCAGAAAGCGTTCTTAGTAGATTAGGAGAAAGTATAAATTTAATCTTTAGCCATGCACAACAACAAAAAATTGTACATCCTTTTGCAAACGAATGGCAGTTGGTAGAAAATATCATACACATACATCGACTCATGTATTTAAAACAATTGCAAACAAATGTACCCTCCAACGATACATTAAAAAAGTACATTGATATAAAAGTACCGCTCGGCATTTTGCAAATACCTATTGAAAACGCTTTACTCCATGGGCTTAGTAATAAGGAAAATGGCCCTTGGATTTTAGAAATAAACATAACAGAAAATGACCATTTTATAAATGTAAATGTTACTGATAATGGGGTTGGGAGAAAAAAATCAGCTATGCTTAGTAATTTTACAAAGCATGGCACAGGCACAAAGAACTTAATTGAAATTATCAGTATCATCAATGCAAGTAATGAACATAAAATTACCATTGAATACAAAGATGATGTTTTTAATGAAGGTGATATTAGATATGGAACTACTGTAATTATTGCTATACCAAAACTACTTGATTATGCAAATTAATAATTTTACTTACTTGGTGGTGGAGAATGCACCAGATGTATGCGAGGGTATAATTAGACGTATGGCTGATTATACGCAGTGGCAATCAATTGGGTATTGTGTAGGAGTAAGAGAGGCGATTATACGAATAGAAAAAGAAAAGCCAAATCTCATTTATCTTGATTGGAGCCTTAATGGTGGCAGCGCTTATGAGGTTTTGCAAACTGTACAAAATTTACCTCTATACAATCCATACATTATTTTTAATACAGGTTTTCAAAAAGACAATCCAGAAATACCGCAAGAAATAATAAACAATTACAAAGTAGATAAATACTTGGTAAAACCACTTTGGGAGAATTTGCGCAATAACCTTGCAACCTATTTACAAGAAGCAGAAGAGAAAATTTATAGACAAGAAAATAAAAGTAAAAATATCTGGATAGAAGACGATAATGGGCATAAAATTTTAATAGATTTACTTAAAATTATTTGTATTGTTCAGCATCCAATTGAGCAGCGTAGTAGAAATATTTTTTTGGCAGATAAAGAAATTACTATCCCATTACAATGGCAAAAAATATATGAATTGTTAAAAGCAAACCATGTAGCTTTTTTTATCACAAAAAATCGTTCCCATTTGGTAATGAAAAATTTTGTAGAACGGTTTGAAAAGCCTTTCATACGATTAAAAGGATTAACTGCTTTTAAAATAGATGTTGTGAAAGAAAATTGTACAGCATTTGAGGAATGGTTGGATACTTAAAAACAGCCCCAAAGTTTTTTTTCTTTGAGGCTGTATAAAATTGCTTTAATAAACCATTACATCACCTGCCCCCTCAACAAATCTTCAAACACATCTCACCTCCTTATCACCCTGGCTTCTCCATTTTCTACCATCACTTCTGCGGGCTTTAGGCGGCTGTTAAAATTGCTGCTCATTTCAAACCCATAAGCGCCCGCATTGTAAAAGGCCAGAAAATCACCTTCCTTTACTTCAGGCAATGTTCTATCCCATGCAAATGTGTCTGTTTCACAAATATTACCAACTACATTGTAAATACGCTGGGTACCTTCGTGGTTAGATAAGTTTTCTATATGGTGATAGGAGTCGTACATCATTGGTCGTATGAGGTGGTTAAAGCCACTGTCCACACCTACAAAAACTGCCGAAGTAGTTTGCTTGATCACATTAGCTTTTACAATTAAATAACCACACTCGCTCACCAAAAATTTGCCAGGTTCAAACCACACTTGCAAATTTTTTCCCGTTTCTGCTTCAAATTGTTTGAATGCTTCTGCTACTTTTTCGCCCAATAAATTTACATCGGTTTCTTTTTCGCCAGGCTGGTAAGGCACTTTAAAACCACTGCCCAAATCTATATACTTCAAATCAGGGAAATGAGTAGCCATGCCAAACATTACTTCCAAGCCTTCTAAAAATACATTGATATCTTTTATCTCGCTTCCTGTGTGCATATGTATGCCTTCTACACGCAGGTTGGTGGTTTTTACAATGCGTTCTATGTGTCGCATTTGGTGTATGGAAATACCAAATTTGCTATCAATATGTCCGGTAGAAATTTTATAATTTCCACCTGCTAAAATGTGTGGGTTTAGGCGAATGCAAATCGGGTAGCTGTTGCCAAACTTATTTCCAAATTGTTCCAAGATAGAAATATTATCCAAGTTGATATTTACACCAAGTTCTTTTACCTCAAGAATTTCTTCAAAGTCCACACAGTTTGGTGTATATAAAATTTCTTCTTTTGGGAACCCTGCAATAAGACCAAGTTTCACTTCATTTACGCTTACACAATCCAACGAACCACCAAGCGAACGCACATACCGCAATACATTTACATTGGTAAGCGATTTGCAAGCATAAAAAAACTTGGCATTGCTGTTTCTAAAAGCATGGGTAAGTTTTTCGTATTGTGTTTTTATGCTTTCGGCATTATAAACATACAAGGGCGTGCCGTATTGGCTTGCAAGGCTGGATAGTTGTTCGTGGGTTAAATGTTCCATTTTTTAATTAGCCCCCTACATCTCCGCCAATAGGCGGAGGACTTGGAAGTCTGTGAATTTTTAGAGTTAATAAAATTGTTTATAGTTGTTTTTTTATAAATATACAAAGTCGTTTTAATGAATTTGTTTTTAAGTAAATTCATTTTATGTTGCTAAATCTAATCCCTATTGCCAAAAATTATAAAACCATACTTCAATATTTTAAGTCAGTTTAAAGTATTAGAGTCTTCCAAGTCCCCCCTTGGGGGGATTTAGGGGGGCCAAAAAAAGCATTTCCTTTTGAGAAATGCTTTTTAAAAAAATCTATTATACAAAGATATTTTAAGATGCTTCCTCTGCGTCTTCTTCCTGTTTATCTTGTTTTATTTCAGCTATCTCTTCTTCCATTATTTCTACTGCCAATGTTTCTTCTACAACATCCATTTCTTCTACACCCGTTGTTGCTTCGTCAAAAGTCGTTGCTTCTGCTTCAACATCTGTATCATCTACCACTGTTTCTTCTAGCGCTACATGTATATGTGTAGGTACTTCGCCTTCTGCAATGTGCAAGGCACCAGCCTCACCTACCACATCGTGTACATGTGTTTCTTCCTCCCCCAATTGATGCTGGTTTACTTCCGTAGCTTTTACCATTTCTTCCAAAAACACCTCGCTTATTTTTGGCAACTCATCTGCACTGTTTATACCAAAATAATCCATAAAAGATTTTGAGGTTGCATAAATCAATGGCTTGCCCACCGCATCTTCATTTCTACCACTTATAATTACCAAATCCTTTTCTAATAATTTTTGAACGGCATAATCGCAGTTTACACCTCGTATGCTTTCTATTTCGCTTTTTGTAATGGGCTGCTTGTAAGCAATAATACTCAACGTTTCCAACGAGGCAGTAGAAAGTCTTTTTATAAATTTATCGCCATTTATTAAAGCAACTGTCTTGTGGTATTCGGGTTTTGTAAGAAACTGCCACCCACCTCCACTTTGCTTTAGTTCAAAAGCATAGAATTCCGAATCGTATTTCTCTTTAATCCCTTCTATAGCTGCTTGCACTTGCTCTGTATCTGCTCTATCTTCTATAAAACCTAGTGCTGTATTAATAAGCTCGGTAATTTCTGTAGCCGACAAAGCTTTATCGCTAGCAAAAATTAATGCTTCTATGTGAGGTATGATTTGAGATATTTCCATGAAAACAAATAGGCAAAAAGGCAAATGGGCAAATATGCAAATGTAAAAACATGCAAACTTGTAACACTATCTCTTTATCTTAATTTTACTTATCTTATTTTTTTATTAATATATAAAACGCAATCTTCACAATTTTGCACATTTGCAAATTGTCTTATTGTCTTATTGAATTATTATCCGTTCAATGCAGCAGCTCCACTCACAATCTCACTAAGCTCGGTTGTAATGGCCGCTTGCCTAGCACGGTTATAACTAATTTTTAAGGATTTCAATAATTCGTTTGCATTATCGCTTGCTTTATCCATTGCCGTCATTCTTGCTCCATGCTCACTTGCGTTGGAGTCTAATACCGCTTTGAATAATTGTGTATTCAATATTTTAGGCATCATTTCTGCCACCAACACTTCTTTGTTTGGCTCGTAAATAAAATCTGCCTTTACTTTAGATGCGGTTTCTTCCGCTTTTTTAATAGGTAAAAATTGCTCAGCAATAAATTGTTGTGTTGCGGCATTTTTAAATTCACTAAAAATTAGTTCAACTGCATCTACATTTCCACCTGCAAAAGTGTCCATCGCATATTTTGCGGCATCTTGTACTTTTTCAAAACTCAATCCAGTGAAAATACCCCAATAGGTATCTATTACATTAAATCCATTTTTTGAAAAATATTCAAAGCCTTTCTTTCCAATTGGTAATATAGTCACGTTTCCTTTTGCAAGTTGCGTAGCATATTTTTCATTAATAACCTGCTTTGCAAGCTTTATCAGATTACTGTTATAACCACCACAAAGACCTCTATCGCTTGTTACTACAATAATCATTACTTTTTCTACCGCTCTTTCGGTAGCCAATGATATGGCCATATCTCCACCACTACCGCTTACGATATTACCCAGCATTTCTTGCAGCTTTTGGGCGTAAGGGCGCATTTGTGTAATAGCATCCTGCGCACGACGTAATTTTGCAGCACTTACCATTTTCATGGCTTTTGTAATTTGTTGGGTACTTTGTACACTTTTAATCCTTGTTCTTACCTCTTTTAATGCACCACTCATGCTATTGTATTTTAGATATATGCGTTTTAAAGGCGCAAAAGTACGAAAAAAGGGTTAATTATTTTACTCAAAGACTTAAAACGGTTATTCAATCCAAAAAAACTTATTTGTACATTTGCAGCCCCACAGTTTAAGGGGTGGTTTCTGTCATTTTGGCTACAAAACAACATCAGCATCATATTTGACAAAACCAACAAACCAATTAACAAGAATTATCATATTAAAATATATTTATGCTCGGATTTATTTCAAAGATTTTTGGTGGCAACAAAAGTGAGAAAGACGTAAAAAAAATAGCCCCAGAAGTAGAAAAA
>JANMGS010000352.1:0-6698 GCA_031374745.1 Ferruginibacter sp.
TTTTTCTACCAAATGCAACAATAAATTCCAGTATGAGTTTGCGCCACCACTTGAATAAATACGATTCTCTTCAGTGATTATGCTTTCGTCAATTACCTCTACTTCCGGAAACATTTCACGAAACTCATTTTGAAAACCCCAATGTGTAGAGCATTTTTTGCCATTGAGTAATCCTGTTGAAGCCAATAAGAATGCACCGACACAAAGTGAAGCTACTTCTGCTCCGTTTGTATATTGCTCAGATATCCATGGTAACAATTTTTTGTTTTGAGCAATTGCACTTTTCATATCGCCAAACAATGCAGGTATTACAACTAAATCTGTTTTCTTAACATCTTTCAAAAGTTGAGAAGTATTTACTGAAAACAGACCATCGTTCAGTTTTACTTCTTTTTTTAAACCAACTAATTGTACATCAAACAATGGCTTTTTCCCAGACACAACCATAAATTGATTGACCGCTGAAAATAAATACTGTGGGTCGGCTATGGCCTGTAGAACCGAACTTTCCGGTACAAGAATACTTACTCGTTTCATTTTTTAAGCGATTTGATTGCTTTCGCAAAAGTAAAATAAAATTTGTCGCAAATCACCCTTTTGTTGTCATTATTGCACATCACTACTTTCAATTTAACACTGCATCTTTGTATCATTAATACAGACGAAAAATTATAATTTAAAGAACAAAAAAATGACAACAGAAAATAAAACAAACATTACTGTAGAAGCTGTAGTTTATGCTGGAGTAGAAAAGGTTTGGAATTTTTACACTAAACCCGAACACATAATTAAATGGAATACAGCATCGGACGACTGGCATACAACAAAAGCGGAAAGCGATTTACAGAAAAGTGGAAAATTTCTTTCCAGAATGGAAGCCAAAGACGGCAGTTTTGGTTTTGACTTCGGTGGAGTTTATGATGAAATTAAGTTGCATGAACTGGTTGCTTACACATTGGATGATGGCAGAAAAGCAACGATAACTTTTAAGAGTGAAGGCGAATCAACAACAGTGGTTGTAGTATTTGAAGCAGAAACTCAAAACCCACTTGAAATGCAAAAAGCTGGATGGCAGGCCATATTAAATTCTTTTAAGAAATACACCGAAACAAATTCCTAACAATTAAAATGCAGAAACCATGTCAAAAGTGTCTATTTACCTCAACTTTCAAGGCAACACCGAAGAAGCCTTCCATTTCTACAAGTCAGTATTCAATACAGCATTTGTAGCGCCCATTATGTATAACAAAGACATTCCTGCGCATGAAGGAATGCCAGCACTACCCGAAAATGAAAAAGATAAAGTGATGCATGTGTGCTTACCCATTTTAGGCGGCACACAAATAATGGGGACAGATATGCTTGAAAGCATGGGACACAAACTAAAAATAGGCAACAACGTTACCATCAATCTTGAACCCGACACTAGAGCCGAAACTGATAAATTGTTTAAAGCACTTTCAGAAGGCGGCTCTGACATTGCTCCAATGCAAGATATGTTTTGGGGTGCTTATTGGGGTTGCTGCTTGGACAAATTTGGCATTCGTTGGATGTTCAATTTCACAAACAAGTAAATCAAACGAAGATGACAATAGAAAATAAAAAAATCAGCGAGGAATTTTCAAAAGGAAATTTCCCTGCCACTTACAATCATTTTGCCGATGACATTGAATGGAGAATAATTGGAGATAAAATGATTTCGGGAAGGGAAAATAGCATCGCTTTTTGCACAAAGATGATGTCTGAAATAGGTTCATCTACGCTAAACAATATTAATGTGATTGCAGAAAATGATTATGTAGTAATTGAAGGAAATTGCCATTTCATCAATGAAGAAGGCAAAGCTGCAGTAGTTGAATATTGCGATGTGTTTCGTTTTGAGGAGGGAAAAATAAAAACAATCACTTCTTATTTGGTGTCATCTGTCATTAATTAAAAACAAATGCCTAACAATAAAAAATAAAAAACAAAATGTTGAACGAAGTGAAATCCCGCACAGCGGGAACAAATCAAATTTATCCATGCTTATGGTTTGATGGACAAGCCAAGGCAGCAGCAGAATTTTATTGTTCAATTTTTAGCGATTCAAAAATTACATCAGAAAACCCAATGGTTGTAAGATGGGAATTAAACGGTAAACAATTTATGGGCTTAAATGGCGGACCACAATTTAAAACAAACGAAGCAATTTCATTTGTAGTTGAGTGTGAAACGCAAGAAGAAATAGACTATTATTGGGATAGTTTAATTGCAGATGGCGGTGAAGAAAGCCAATGTGGTTGGTGCAAAGATAAATTTGGTGTTTCATGGCAAGTTGTTCCTTCCATTTTAGGAAAGCTCATGAGCGATCCTGAAAAAGGGCAAAGAGTAGTTCAGGCTTTTATGCAAATGAAAAAATTTAATATTGAAAAATTAATTAACGCTTAAAAATTAACATTATGGCAAGTATCAATCCACACATCAACTTCAACGGCAATGCAGAAGAAGCATTCAACTTCTACAAATCAGTATTTGGCGGAGCATTCGCAAAAATAATGCGTTTCAAAGATTTAGCGAGTGCTGAATTTCCAGTAGCAGATAATGAAGCAAATAAAATAATGCACATTGCTTTACCAATCGGTAAAACTGTTTTGATGGCTAATGATGTACCTGAAATATTGGGACGAACAAACGAAAATGAGAACAGAAGTAAAATTGTAATTAGTGCAGAAAGCAAAGAAGAAGCGGACAAATTATTCAATGGACTTTCGGCAGGTGGACAAATTGAAATGCCTATTTCTGACAGTCCTTGGGGTTCCTATTTTGGCATGTTTAGAGACAAATATGGAATTGAATGGATGGTTGACTTTGACCCAAATTATAAAGGGCAACTATAACGGAAGAAAAACAAAACATGCAAATAAATTCATACCTCACATTCAGTGGTAACTGCCGTGAAGCCATGACATTTTACAAAGAATGTCTAGGGGGCGAGCTTCGTTTTCAAACAGTTGGGGAATCAGCATTGGCAGACAAAATGCCAGCACATATGAAAGAATGTATTGTACATTCTACGCTGACAAAAGGAGCCTTGGTTTTACAAGGTTCAGACATGACACCGCAATCTGGACTTGTAAAAGGAAACAGCGTTTCTCTTTCACTCAATTGCAACAGCGAAGAAGAAATAAAAAACTTCTACGCAAAACTTTCAGTAGACGGTAATGCAGACCATCCAATTGAAGACACATTTTGGGGAGCAATGTTTGGCGACCTTACCGATAAATTTGGAAATCACTGGTTACTTAATTTCACTAAAAATGCTAACATTTAAAAAACTAAAAATGTTGAACCAAGAGAAATCCCGCAAGGCGGAAAAAAAAACAAAAATTCTTTACTGGATATTCACAGGACTGTTTGCGTTTATGATGTTTGGCTCTGCTATACCAGATGTATTTAGCTCCGAAGTTGCAATCAAAGGAATGCACACAGACTTGGGTTATCCGCTTTACATTATTCCGTTCATTGGTATTGATAAGTGGCTTGGCGTAATTGCTATTCTAATTCCTGGCTATCCAAGAATAAAAGAATGGGCTTATGCAGGTTTGATGATTGACTTGATTGGTGCAACTTATTCCATCATTGCTATTGGTGCACCTGTTCCCAATTATGCTTTTATGATATTGCCAATCGGTTTAGGAATTTTATCTTACATCTACTATCATAAAAAATGTAGATTTGTATCTTTGATTCCATCCATCAGCTAACACTTAAAAATAAATATCATGTCGTTGCAGGCATACATATGATGAAATACCTAAAAGTCCTTTACGTACAAGTAATCATTGCCATTGTAATTGGTATATTGGTCGGTCATTTCTATCCTTCCTTTGCAGTTCAGTTAAAACCCTTGGGCGATGGTTTTATAAAGCTCATTAAAATGATGATTGCCCCCATCATTTTCTGCACCATTGTTACCGGTATTGCGGGCATGCAAAATACAAAAAAAGTAGGGCGGGTAGGTTTAAAGGCAATCTTGTATTTTGAAGTGGTGACAACACTGGCATTGATCATCGGATTGGTTGTCATAAATGTACTCAAGCCAGGAGTAGGCATGAATATTGACCCGGCAACACTAGATACAAAATCTGTAGAAAATTATATTACAGAAAGCAAGAACCAGTCTGTTGCAGATTTTTTCTTGCACATCATTCCAGAGAATATTGTGAATGCATTGTCTACCAGTAATATTCTGCAAGTGTTGTTTTTTTCTGTATTGCTTGGGTTTGCTTTGTCTAAAATTGGTGTAAAAGCAACACCGCTTTTAAAAGGCATTCAGTCTATTGAAGATGCATTGTTTGCCATCATTAAAATAATTATGAAAGTGGCGCCGTTGGGTGCATTGGGTGCCATGGCGTTTACGATTGGCAAATACGGCCTTGGTTCTCTTGCGCAATTGGGGCAACTAATGGGTTCGTTTTATATTACCTGTATTTTGTTTATTGTGGTTATTCTAGGAGGTATTTTAAAATTAATGGGGTTTAATCTGTTTCGTTTGATTGCGTTTATAAAAGAAGAGCTGCTCATTGTATTGGGTACTTCTTCATCGGAAGCCGCTTTGCCAAGCCTTATCAATAAACTAGAGAAAGTGGGTTGCTCCGAACCGGTAGTGGGTCTTGTTGTTCCAACTGGTTATTCATTTAACCTCGATGGTACTTCTATTTACCTTACTATGGCAGCCGTTTTTCTTGCACAAGCTACCAATACCCCATTAGATATTGGTCAGCAAATTACTTTGCTCCTTGTTTTATTACTTACCTCCAAAGGTGCTGCAGGGGTAACGGGCAGCGGCTTTATTGTATTAGCGGCAACCTTGCCCACCGTGGGGCATATACCGGTAGCAGCTATTGCCTTAATTTTTGGTATCGATCGTTTTATGAGCGAAGGAAGGGCCATAACCAATATCATTGGTAATACAGTTGCCACCATCGTTGTAGCCAAATGGGAAAAAGAGATTGATATGGAAACAGCTAAAAAGCTAATAGGATAAAGTAGCAGCCCTATTTTTCTGTACTGGAACACTTAAAATTCCGCTTAATTGTACCAGCGGGGTTTTCGCACACATAGACTATAAATTAAAAAGAAAACTTCTTGCGAAACTCCGACGTGTGATGGAGCTTAAATTTTTAGGTTCCAAAGCCGACCTTAGTAAAAGATGCCAATAAATATCAACACCTCGCAGCATTTACAACTTATGGCGTTATCTCTATCAATAGAAATTGATATCACTTTTTTGAAAGTAACACAAATCCTAAAAATTTATAAGATGAGTTGATGATAATTCTAAGTTTTTTGTATTCCGGCTTGTTTGTGCGATAAGCTTCTTACCAACACTTCCTGCCAGCAAAGGCAGTTCTCGTTACCTGTTCAAATTCCTTCTACACCCACACGCTACAAGTTTTATGCTGTTGTTCTACAAAGTATGGTAAATAATTAGCTGTCCTTTGCCTATTGTCTGCGCAGCTAATGATCACAAGCGCATCTCTAAAAAATAACATATGAAAAACAATTTACTTTTAGCGCTCTGCTTCTTGCTTGGCATTACCGCATCGGCACAAAACATATCTATTAATGCAAATGGCGCAGCGCCAGATACTTCCAGCATGCTAGATATTACATCTACCAATAGTGGCTTGCTCATTCCAAGAATGACTACTGCACAGCGGGACTCGATCCTATTACCGGCAAATGCGTTGCAACTGTATAACACTACTACCAAGGCATTGAATGTTTACAACAATAGCAGGTGGGAAGCCATATCTACTAAGGCAACTAACAATATCGTAAATGTTTCTGCACTGATCGATTTACCAACCCCTGTTGGTAGTGCTATAACACTTGATGCCAGCAAGATGTATATATTTTCTGGCATTGTAAATATTTCACCTTATTATCTTTCTTTAAACGGTGCAAGTATAAGTGGAATTGATCCTGCAAAAGATGGTGTCATGTCTAGCATAAGCGGTGGCATTTTGCGCAGCACAGCGGTGAGTGTTTTTATTGCCGACCTTGCGGTAATACCATTAAGTGCAACTACAAAAGCGTATGATTTTGCAGATGCATCTGGTACTAAATTCTGTAATATTTTCTCCGGCAGTTCAGTAGTGGAAATCGGTATACCCAGTCTTGGTGTAGGGCAGGTAAGTGGCTTTAAAGCAATAACCATTGAAAAGAATTATTGGAATTGTTCAGATGGCATAAAAGTGACGGGAACTATAGGTAAATTTTGCTCGACATTAAATTTTATAACAGGCATAACTTCTGGGTCAGGTATAGAGTTTTTAGCGGCTACTGTTGTAGATGATATTGACTTATCCAACAATTATTTTATTTATACTGGACAAACGGGTGTAAAAGTAAATAGTGGTGCTTTAATAGACCGTGGGAGAATGATAACCAATATGTTTAGAGGTGTAACAACTTATTTAAACGGATTTGATTCTTACACCCCTGGCTGGGAAATGTTATCAAACACTTTCATTCCAAACTCAAGATCTTTCGCTTTTCAGTATATGACTGCTAATGCCACTACCACATCTTTGCCCGTTGCCAATACGTTTTATAAAATTGCAGGTACAGCTACTACAGTAAATGCTAAAAAGTTTACATCAACCTCCAACAAAGTAACTTACGTGGGCAAAAGGGATATTGTAGGAAAAGTA
>JANMGS010000377.1:0-1661 GCA_031374745.1 Ferruginibacter sp.
GTAAGCTCTTTTAATATGATGGCATTTTGGTGAGGCACAATTACAACCAAAAACTCTTGGGGACTGAGGTTTTCCATATCAGTTCCACTTTCGGCTTGTAAGAAAAAAGTCTGACTCACGTTGTTTACTGTATCTGCATAATACTTGGCAAAATTTTCTGTACTTATTTGATCGCCTGCTATATTGTTATCGGTAACAGCAAACTCGAAGGGAACATTCTTTAAGCCTTCGTTGATTAATGATTCTTTTACAATATTCCTTATTTCGTCTTTATTAAATCGTTGCATCACAGAATGTCTTCTAAAATCGAATTGTAATTTATCTGTAAAAAGCAAATCATTTTTTTTAGGGAAGGGCAAGGCTTTGTTTTCTTCCATTAACCTAAAACCTGCAGCACCTACTGCATGTGTAACATTATCCTTTAACCGCTGTTCACGGTAGTTTTTTACACTGCTTAACCACAATACTTGAAAAAAAATAAGCCCAAGCAAACTAATGGTAATAAGAATAGTAATAATGGGGAAAGTTTTCTTCATGTATTAGAATTTCGACTATAGCAATGTCAAATGATTTACAAATGTAGGGCTATTACAATTTTTGCAAAATAAATGTTTGTTATAAAAAGTGGTCCTAGTACTTAAAACAAGCCATTTCACATTATTATTTGTTAAGTTTTGCAAAGAAGGTTGACAACCCTTGCTAAATTTTTAAATGCACCCTCAAAGGGCCTTACCTAATAAATTACTGGCTTATATTGCCATTCAAATAAAATGTATTAATTTGGTATGTATGATAGAACCAGCAAATGGCATATTACTTATTGCAGAACCATTCTTAAAAGACCCGTCATTTAAGCGAAGTGTTGTACTTATTTGTAAACACAACAATGAGGAAGGCACTTTTGGTTTCAGCCTTACCAAAAGATTAGATACTACATTGGATGAAATAATTGAAGACATGGAAAACTGGGGATTGGCCGTTTTTTTGGGCGGGCCGGTGCATACGGATACTTTACACTATATACACCAGTACCCAGAATATTTTGATGATGCATTAAAAATTGCAGACAATGTATACTGGGGCGGTGATTTTGAGAAAATGAAAACACTTATAAAAGATGGAACGTTGGACACCAATAAAATAAAATTCTTTTTAGGATATAGTGGCTGGAGTGAAAACCAACTAAAATCAGAAATGGAAGAAAACAGTTGGATTACTACTTTATCTTCTAGTGAAATTATTTTTGATACCCATGCAGAAAATATTTGGAACGCTTGCCTTACACAATTAGGAGGAAAATACAAAATGATGATTCATTTTCCAACAGATCCACAGTTGAATTAACGCCCCCCTAAGGCCTCCCTAAACCTGCCTGCGGTAGCTACCGTTTGGACACAACTTTAGGTCAAATCTCTAGCTAATGCCCATCCTTCATAAATCATTTCAAATTTCTCTAAACCTCTTTTAATTATAATAGGTCCGGCGGACCTTTGTCTGCTGTTTCCCTTCCAACCACCTAGCCTTGCAATTATCCATGATGCCCATGATAATCTTTGAGGTTCAAATGGATTCCTTGTTTTTGGTGTTATCTTCAGTAGTTTTTCTTGTATGCTTTCCAAGCATCTTATCTCATCTTTGTTAAACACTTCTTCCGTTGCTTG
>JANMGS010000673.1:0-2965 GCA_031374745.1 Ferruginibacter sp.
TCCAGTGATAATAAATTTACTTCCCTCTAAGAAAGTTATGCTAGTTCCTGTAAGTGTTATTTTGTAAGTGCTATCAAACAATTCATTAGACCTATCCTGTATTTTATTTAAAACAATGGGCAAAGCCTCTGTGCCCACATCTGCCATGCTTACACTTATACGAGCGGTTTGCCCAGCTGTATCCATAAACGAATGAAGGGTTTTTGCAAAACTATTTCCAGCACCGCCTGTATCTTTAGATGGACGTAAATATTCTCCTACAAAAGCACCATCAAAACTATTGGGCAACAAGTAATTGAGAGAATCCCCTTCATAAAAACCTTGCTTTGCAAATTTTAATCCCTCTGCTATGCTCAATGGGGCATTCATTTCTTTTTGTGCTGCTATAAATTGTGAAAGCGAATCTACTTTTTCAAAAATAGCCAGTGCTTTCATCCCAGATAAACCTCTGCGCTTTTTAGTATCCACCATTATTTCCAATGGCATTACTCCTTTAAAATTTTGCTCAAAATATTTTAAATCCGTATAAATTTTATCTTTTTTAGGAAGATCATCTACAATATATGCTACTGTTTTTAATCGTAAAATGCCCGCAATAGAAAACAGTAAAATAATGCCCGTTACTATTAATACTTGCTTACTATAAACAAATACCCATTTTTCTAATTTGTTTAAAATGGCCACAACCAAATTGTTGTGTAAATATTTTAATTGTGTTTTGCCAGGTGTTGGCAATATGCTTAGCGCAGAAGGTAACAATAAAAATGACACAACGAATATCAACATAATGCTAATACCCGCTACTACTCCAAACTCTTTAAGAACAGCACTTCTAGTGAAAGCAAACACTGCAAAACCAATAGCAGCAGTAATGTTGCAAAACAAGGTAACCACCCCCATCTTACTCACCATAGCTATCAAGGCATTTTCTTTCCTTTCCAACAGCGATAAATTTTCATCGCTTTGTATATGCGAAGTATGGTATTTATTTATGAAATAGATGCAATTTGGAATGCCGATTACAACAACCAACGAAGGTATAAGGGCTGTAAGCAAGGTAATCTGATAGCCGCATAGATAAATAGTAGCAACCGACCAAATTACGCCGATGAGTACTACAGCAAGCGATAATAAAGTAGTACTGATAGATCTAAAAAAAATGAGTAAAATCAAAACGCTGAGTCCAAGTGATGCAAATAAAAACCACTTCATTTCTTTTTGTATCCTATCTGCTACCATGGTTCTTATTAGAGGCAAACCACTCACATGTGTTTCTATATTTGTTACAGCCTCAAAGCTTGCCAGTTCTTTGTTTATTTGACCAATCACTACGGAACGTTCTTTGGTAGCCAATACATCTTTATTTACCTTTACTGCCATCAAATAACTATTAGAAGCATTGTTGTATAACCTGTTTTTGTAAAAAGGCAGGTTATTAAAAACAGTAACTGCACTATCAAGGCTTTGTTGACTATTAATAGCTTCTGGGAAGATTTTTACAGAATTTAATTTTTCTGTTTCTATCATTTTCACCAAATTAAAAGAACTGGGAATACTCAATACATCCTCTACAGCACTATTCTTTTTTAAGCTTTTATATAACTGCTGATAAGCATTGAAGTTTTTTAAAACAAAAAATTCTTTGGTTGTAATACCTACCACAAGTACATTTCCGTCATCCCCAAATTTTTGTTTGAACAATTGGTAATCTAAAAATTTAGCATTATTTGTAGGTATTGCTTTGGAAAATTCGTAGCTCAGTTTTACTTTGCTTGCATAATATCCCATTACACCTGTAGATACAATTAGAAATATTAAAACTGCTATTCGATTTTTTATAACAAACTTTGCTAACTGTTGCCACATATTTTTTATGATTTTTGTTCTAAAACTGATGCAAAGAAAGAATAAAAGTTTTTAAAACCGTTAATTGAAATAATTATAAAACATGTTTAAAACCAGGGCCATCATATTACGAACCACTAAATATGGAGAAACCAGCCTAGTGGTGACTGCTTTTACCGAGCTTTTTGGCATACAAACATATATGGTAAATGGCGTACGTACATCAAAGAAAACAGGCATGAAGGCCTCTTTATACCAACCAGCTTCTGTAGTGGATATGGAAGTGTACCATAATGAAAAAAACACCCTGCACCGGATAAGGGAATGCAATCGTGCGCATGTGTTTATCCATATCTTATCCGATGTTGTAAAAAATAGCATTGCTGTTTTTATGATGGAACTTTTTAATAAGTTACTTAAACAACCAGAGCAAAATGCAGACTTGTTTTATTTTTGTGAAGACGCTCTGCTACAATTAGACACAGCACCAGCAAATGTAACTTCCAACTTCCCATTGTTTTTCGCATTGCATCTCAGCCATTTTTTTGGATTTAAAATAGATGATAACTTTTCTGAATCGACCAGTTTTTTAGATTTGCAAGAGGGTAATTTTACTGAAGAAAGACCGCATCACCCTCATTTTTTAAGCGGTGATAATGCAATCATTACTGCAGAAATATTGCGGATGATGGTACCATCAGAATTAAGTCAACTAAAAATGAATCATCAAAAAAGAAGGGAATTGCTTGCTAAGTACATGGATTATTATGCCTTACACATACCAGAATTTGGGGTAATGAAAACATTGATGGTAATGCAGGAAGTATTAGGATGACTTTATGAAACACAATGGCTCAGAGAAAATAAGTTACATAAAAGAATAAAGTAATTAGATAATTCTTACCGCTTTTTGCTGCTCAATTAATATTACCCCAGGCTTTTTACCCTTTGCAAAACTTCCATACACATCCTCTAGTCCCAAAGCTTTTGCTACGTTGAATGGAGCAAAAGCTTTGGGTATAGAGGATGTTTATGGAAGTTTTGCACAGGGTAAAAAGCCTGGAGTAATATTAATGGAACAGCAAAAAGCGGTAAGAATTATCTAATTACTTTATATGAC
>JANMGS010000408.1:0-8155 GCA_031374745.1 Ferruginibacter sp.
AAGGTAATTCTTCTTGCTTCTACTACCGCATCTTCCATTTGCCCCAATGTAGCATAGTTTAGTGCTTTGTAAAAATGCATCATAAATTGTTCATGATCTTCGCCTCTGTAAAACTGCTGCATGGGATTTATCAAATTTGCAAGGGCAATATCTGCAACAGATTTGGTATTATTTTCTATCATACCATCCGCTATATTCAAATAATAATTGCTTCTAACAAAATCATTTTGCAACCGGTAAAGTTTACCCATTTCTAAATTATAGAGCAAGGCATTTCTATCCTTTTTTATAAGTTTATTGTGCTCTAAACTTTGTGCTGCTTTTTCGTAATTACGCTCTCGCATATTTGCATAATACGAGCTCATAGATTTATTGTAAGTAGCACAAGAAAAGAGAACGGGCACCAACAGGAATGCCGCCAATGCCCGTTGCAGTATACTGTTCATCAGTAAAGTTTTGAGTGAGAAAAACTGATGTAGAAATTAGTTTTTTATATTCTTTGATAATTTCTTATCGCCTATCCAAACTACTTCGTTTGTTTCTATGTTGGTAAGTACTAGATCTATCTGATAGGTAACCGTTTTCTTTCTTTTAAAGGCATCTACAAGAGAATTGATGGAGCCCTGCAAAATATAGTCCGCTCCTTTTTCCAAGCCAAATTTTTTCATGGTACTTACAGAGGCGTTTGTTTGTTGGTCAGATTTTTCTGCACGCATTTCTTCCCGCTTTTTTCCACTTTGTACCAATCCAACTTTTTCGGTAGTTACAAAAGATTTCTCTAGGTCATTCATAAATGTTTCTGCTTCTATATGCTCGTGGCTTTTGTTTGTTACAAAACCAACTATTACAACAGGTCTTTTCCCCTTTGCTTGGAGGTGATCGCCCAACCATTTCCCTGTAAGGCTTTGGTTGATCATTTCCTCTGCCGTCATACGGCTGTCGGTATAGTTCCAGTTTCCGCTAATATCGGGCGTATCTATAGGGTCTATTCTGGTTACTTTATGTGCGCAAGATGCAAAAATTAATATAGAGGCAGCAGCGGCTAATGTAAATATCTTTTTCATGGTTGTAGGTTTTTTAGTTTTTGAAATTTTGTGAGCAATTTATTTGTTACCATCTCCAACGGAAAGGGCTGCAATTGTTGTTGTTGTTCCAATTGTTGTTATTCCAACCGTTATTCCAGTTGTTGTTATTCCAACCATTGTTCCAATTGTTATTATTCCATCCATTGTTGTAATTATTAAACAAAACCCTTTCTCTACGGAAATTTCTTCTTTCTGCTTTACGCTCTGCTTTTGCAGTACTCCAATCGTAGGCTTTGTACGTGTCCTGTATGGTAGTATTGTTGGTGGTTTGTAAGCTTACTTGGGTAGCAGCGTATTTATCCATGCTTACTTTGTAATTGGGATTTTGATCTGGCGCCAAATCTTGAGCCATGGTAACATAACCTGCTAAAAGAATGCTGAGGGTAAAAATTACTTTTTTCATGTTCTATATTTTTATGGTTATTAATGGTAACACGTTATTGGCCTAGATCAATTTTCAGTTTTACTGAACTTTAGTTTTAGCCGATTCCCATGTTGTTTGGTTTTAATGTGTTCAACAAATTTAAAGCCATCTTTAAAATTGAAACGTTATAGGTTTCTGAAAGTTACAGCGTTAACAAAACTTTACAAAAAGCAGGTTTTTTATATTTTAAAATGAGTATAAACTGATTTTCGATTTGCTTGTAACTATAGACATTGAAAAATTAAAAATGGTTGGGTTTGTAAAGAAATAAAACCACCGTCAAGCTAATAATAACTTTTAGAAATGGGCGAACCAAGAAAATTTGAGCCCGTTTATTAATAGTTTGTAATGTAGTAAGCAAACTAAACTTCTAAACCCTAAAAAATCGTACGGTGTAACCAAACAAAACAGTACTACTTACTAAACGCTTAATAATATTACGTTCAAACATCAAAAACTTCCTCAGGAAATTAAAATTACTTCATATTGATTGTTTTATTTATATCTTTATTGGTTCATCAATTTGATCGTTTTTTTTATTGTTTGTATTATGAAAATTATAATGTTAAAATTAAAAAGAGCTAATATTCAAATACATGCTTTAATTCTGGGGCTTTCATTATTATCTAGCAACATTTTTGCACAAATAGAAAAAATAGAAACCGATAGACCTGGCCAAACAAATACTCCAAGCACTGCTCCTAACAAATGGCTACAAAGTGAAATAGGATTTCAAAAGCAGACTTATAGGTTTCAGCCAGTATTGAAGGATGTTTATTTTCAGCAGCCTTCGTTACTAGCAAAATACGGTTTGGGAAATAAATTTGAGGTTAGACTTATTACAGAATTAGCATACGTAAAAGAAGAAAATGTAACTGTAAACACTATTTATAAAGGAACCAACAACGCACAAATTGGCGCAAAATTTAATTTTTTAAAACAAAAAGGGTTTATCCCAAAAACAGCCATTATTGCTCATTATAGATTTAATACACTTAATACAAATCCAATAGGTAAAGACTCTATTAATGGAACCAATTTTAGGTTTGCAATGTTGCATACTATTTCAGATGATTTTTCACTTGGCTACAACCTTGGTATGGACTGGGAAAGATTCGGTTCTACTCCAGTTTACTTGTATACTTTTTCCCCAAGGTTTAGTTTTAGTGAAGATTGGGTTGTGTTTATAGAATTATTTGGATTTATTGAAAAAAATAGAAAACCCAAAACCAGTGCAGATTTGGGAATTTCTTATTGGCTAAATGATAATTTTAAAATAGACGCATCTGGTGGTACAAGAATAAATAAAGATATACGTATTAAATTTTATTCTGTTGGTGCCTCCTTTAGATTTAAAACATCAAAAAATAATTAGCCATAACACAAAAATCCCCCTGCAACTCGTGCAAAGGGATTTTTAAAATATAAAATCTTTTTTTATTAATGTTGGTGATTGTGCTGCATAGCCACCAATTCATCAGAGGTAACTTTCTTCTCTGTAGGTTTGGTTTGTGCTTCTGCCCAGCTAAATAATTTTTCTGTAATCATTCTGCGGTAAGTAGCATCTACTTGCTTTTCGTCTTTCATCATACGATCAATGTAGCTTTCTAACCAACTCATATCTTCACCCATGTTCATATTGCCAAAATAGCGACTTACTTCTTCTTTCATGCTGGTACGTAATTCTTCTTCGGTAACTTCCAATTTATTAGTACGTATAATTTCATCGCTTATCAAAGTCCATTTCAATTGGCCTTCAAAACCCGCATATTCTTTTTCTGCTTCTTCTTGTGTTCTTTGTTTATCGCCACCGGTTTTTAACCAACGTGTAAGAAACGGCTGTGGAAATTCCATTTTGGTTTCGTCCAATAAATGATGGTACAATTGGTCGTGCAATTGATTGCGGGATTGTGACGTCCAATACTTTTCAATTTCTTCTTTCAACGCAGTTTTTAAATCAGCTTCGTTGGTTATCCCTTTTCCTGGGTACACTTCGTTGAAAAATTCTTCATTCATTTCTCTTTTTTCAACCAGCCCTATTGTTTTTATTTCTAATTTGAAATACTTTTTTGAAGCCACTTCATCATCTTTAGCAAAACCAAGGTCTTGCAACATCTTTTCCAATTTGTCTCCTTCAAATGCGCTTTCTAGCTGAAACACAAAACTTTCGCCTACCTTTTTACCCATCAATTGCTTTTGCATTTTTGGGTTAAAATATTTTACCAATACAGAATTTTCTTTGGTAACGCCTCCTTCCAATTCTATTGCATTTTCATCTGCTTCTGTAAATATCACATTTACTACATCTTCTTCATTATCTACTTGTTCTTTTTCTACCATTTTGCCTGCTTTTAGTTGCATGCGGCTTATTTCTTCCATTACCATTTCGTCGGTAACTTCTACGTTGTGGCGGGTAAATTTTGCTGTAGAAAGGTCTGGTAAACTATAAGCTGGTTTCAATCCAATTTCGAAAGAAAAATCAAAATCACTTGGATTGTTCATATCCAATTTGCTCATTTCGCCTTCTAGTGGGAGTGGCTGGGCGAAAATTTCCGGCTTCTCTGTATCCAAATAAGTGTACAATTCTTTTTCTATAGTACGAAGAACTTCATCAGAAAATATACCAGCTCCATACATTTTTTTTATCATACCTGCTGGTACCATTCCTTTTCTAAAACCTGGGATATTGGCTGTTTTGCTATATTCTTTTAGCTTTTTTTCAAAAGCTGGTAAATAATCTTCTTTATTAAGCTTTACGGTAAGCTTGTCGTTTAATAAACCAATGTTTTCTCTAACTACTGTAGCCATGATGTTGTTTTTGTCTCGACAATTTTGTCGAGATTTTAAAAAAAATCCTTCCGCTTGGGCGGAAGGAAGATAAATAGGTGCGGATAATAGGGGTCGAACCTACATGCCTTGCGGCGCTAGATCCTAAGTCTAGTGCGTCTGCCAATTTCGCCATATCCGCAAATGCCAGCAACTATTAATTAGCTGGGGAGTGCAAAACTAAGGAATTTTTATATAAACAGGCGCTTTTTGAAATTTTTATTACTACACAAAGTCAATAATTTAAATATAAACGATCAAATAGCAGATGGCCAAATCTTTAGTAACCATTGAGAATTCACTAATTGCTGTTCTTATTTACCTATAATGTGTGCTTTTGGCAAATATATTATTCAAAATACAAATAATATGCAGGTTATAAACCTGAATATTTTCGTTCAAATTTTCTCCCTCCCCCTCCACTCCTGTGGTGAAATACCAAATTCTTGTTTAAATACCCTTGCAAAATATCCTGCATCGTTGTAGCCACAATCCAGCGCCAAGCTTGCAATACTGGTTGCTGGATTTCTTAATAATTCCTTTGCCTTATTTAACCGAATTGTACGGATAAATTTATTAGGCGAATAACCTGTAAGTGCATCCAACTTTCGGTGCAATTGTGAGTGGCTCATAAAAATATATTTGCACAATAGCTCTACAGAAAAATTTACATCGGCCATATGTGTTTCTACCGCTTCCCTTACTTTTTTTACAAATTCATGTTCAGCCATTTCAATGTTGGCTTGTACTATTATTTCTTCTCCAATATCATCAATGTCTTTATTGGGCGCTATTTGCTTGGTATAATATTGTTGTAATTTCTTACGAAGCTCTAATAGCTTTTTTATACGCAACAGCAATTCATCTTTGTGAAATGGTTTTTCCAAATAAACATCCGCGCCACGTTCCAAGCCTTCTAGCCTACTTTCTAAATCTGCTTTTGCCGTAAGCATAATGATGGGAATATGGCTTGTACGTTCATCTGCACGTAGCATTCGACATAACTCAAAGCCGTCTACATACGGCATCATTACATCGGTAATAATTAAATCGGGGATAATTTCTGTTGCAATTTCAAATCCTTCTTTTCCATCTTTACCTACTGCAAATCTATATTCGGGAAGGCAACTAGCCGTGTATGCTACTACATCTGCATTATCTTCTACCAATAAAATTAACTGCTTTTGGGTGTTGGCATTTTCTACTTTTTTGATACCTGCATTTTCTACCGTTGCTTTTTGCACATACACTTTTTCATTTACCGCATCCGGATTTTCCATTTCGGCATAATCAGCATTTTTTAATTGCAATGATACGGTAAACTCTGTTCCTTTATTGGCGCCTATTGGGGGGCTTTTTACCTCAATGGTACCATCCATTAATTTTGCTAGCTCTTTGGTAAGTGCTAGCCCAATACCAGTACCTTCGGCCTTTCTAGTATGGCTATTGTCTAGTTGATAAAAGCGCTCAAATATATGCTCCAATTGGCTTTCGGGTATTCCTACACCCGTATCTTTTACTTTAATTATTAGTGTAGTATAAGCTGTACCTGGCTTAGCTATTGCAGCAATCGTAATATATACATTACCTTTTTCGGGCGTAAACTTCAATGCATTCGATAATAAATTCGCAACAATTTGCCTTAATTTTTCACCATCATACGCTGCATGCAAGCAGTCAATATCTGATAAAAAATGGAACTGCTTTTTCTGGCTTTCTGCCAATGATTGAAAAGACTCTACTATATATCTTAAAAAATTAATTACATCGCCATTTACCAAATGCAGTTCCATTTTTCCACTTTCCAATTTCGACAAGTCGAGCATTTCGTTTACAAGATTGAGCAAGTTTTCTCCATTGCGTATGATCATGTTCATCCCATTGTCAAAATAATCATCGGGTTGGCTTTTTACCTGTTGCGCCATACCCAATATTACAGTAAGTGGTGTACGAAACTCATGGGTAATATTGGTATATAATTGCGTTTTTACTACATCTAATTCTTTTACCCGCTTGGCTTCTTGTTGCTCAAAGTTTAATTGATTTTGAAGGTTAGCTTTGTTTACTTTAAATTTAAAATAGGCTCTTATGGCAAAGCCCAAAACCAATATATACAATAGATATGCCCACCAAGTGCGCCACCAAGGCGGCATTACAGTAATACGAAGCTCTACTATTTTATCGCTCCAAATGCCCTGGCTATTGCTACCCTGTAATGCAAAAACATAATTTCCTGCCGGCAAGTGCAAGTAAGTGGCAGAGCGTCGTGTACCCGATTCTACCCAATCCTTGTCTACACCTTTCAATTGATAGCGATACTTATTTTGATTGGAAACAGTAAGGTCTAGTGAAGAAAATTCGAGTGTTAAAATATCCTGCTCATGCGTAAGTGTAATGCCTTTTGATTTTTCTATGGTGTTTTGCAGTACGCCCGTTTTATCTCCTGGCGAAACTGATTGGTTATTAATGAGGATATCTGTGATAAAAACATTCGGTAAAAAAACATGCGCCAGTATTTCTTTAGGATCAAAAATATTAATGCCTCTAACACCGCCAAAAGCAAGATTACCGTTACCCAATTTGGCATAGCAGCCCGTATTAAATTCATCATCTTGCAAGCCATAAGCTTTGGTGAAATTGTAAAATACATGGTTGTTGTTTTTTGTTGTTTTAAAACAAAATATCCCTTTATTGCTGCTTCCCCATATATTGCCCGCATCATCGGATAAAATACCATATACCACATCATCGGGTAAACCCTCTTTTGCTGATATATGAAAAAAATCGCCACTTGTTTTATCCAACCGATTTAAACCACCTCCTTTTGTTGCTATCCATAAATATTTATCTGGTTCATTGGAGTCATCTAAAAAGCAGGAAACATGGTTATAATTAAGCGAATTGCGGTTGCTACTATTATTGTAAAACCACTTTACTTGCGAAGCTGGAATATTGTTATAATCTAAAATGACTTTTGCAAATCCTTTTTCTGTACCTACCCAAAAAGTACCTAGTTTATCTTCAAACAATGCGGTACAAACAATTTTAGAGGCATCTTTATTTATTGTAAAGCTATCCAGTTTTTCGGTTACTGTATTCAACAATGTAATAACTCCATCCTGCCCAGGAAACCAAAGGTTGGCTTTACGATCTTCCAAAAAAGGTTGTTTTTTACCAAAAGGCAGGTTTGCATTTATTGTGGGCCATGCTTGTACTATTTTGGTGGAAGGATTATATTTAAAATACCCTTTTTCGTCACTTTTAAACCAATAGTCGCCTGTAGAAGCAATGATCAAATTATCTACCTGGCTTATGGCTGGATCTTTTTTAAATGCATCTGTAATCAATCCATCTTCTTGTAGTTTTTTCCAATTATAATCATAACTCACCATATACATATACCTATTGGCTGTAGGTATAATCAAACGGGTTGTTTGCCCAGCTGCAAAAGTTTTAAATTTACTGCTTACCGAATTGTACTTGCGCAAACCCCATCCCACAGTGCCAGACCACAATATTCCTGACTGGTCTATTATAAAGGGGTAACATATTCTGATGGTTGTTTTGGGCAAAGGCTCATTCCATTTTATAGGTTTACCTGGTTCATGATTATATATATCATAAAAAAGCTCCTCTCGGTGGTGATATTCCCAGGGTTTTGTTATAGGTTTAAATATTATATTGCCTGCTGGTATTTTTCTGCTGTCGAATAATGGGATGATATCTTCCCCATTAAAAAGGTAAAGGTTATTATTAATTAGCTTACTACTATCTGCATTTAAAAAACCATCGTTGAGCAGCATTCCATTATTGAGCTTAA
>JANMGS010000678.1:0-2317 GCA_031374745.1 Ferruginibacter sp.
AACACGGCAATACCTGCTCCAAAATTAACCTTTGGCACACAGAAGCCTAAGCCCGGTTTATCTGCTAGTGGGGGGCTTTTTTCGCTCGGCAGCATTAAATTCAACCTAAACAATATCCAAATGGTAAATTTGGCAAAAGAAGCATTTGAAGAGAACTCCGTATTTGTACATACCGAAGGAGCATTAGAAGCATTTTTATTGAGCCTATCAATTACCTCAGCTTTTGAAGCAGGTTTTGATGGCATAAACACCTATGATAAAGCAGGCGTTTCAGTTGGTTTCATACAACTAGCAAGGCCAGAAGGCGGAGTTGGAAAACTCTTAGAACTAATAGGAAATACAACTTTGGCTAATAAAATAAAAACTTCGTTTGGTATTGCAGATCCGCACAGCACAAGCTCGGCATTAAAAACCAGATTTGATAAGGACTTATTAAAAGAATTGGTAATAGCCGTATCGAGTCCGAAAGGGATTGAAGCACAATTTGCTATGGCAATAAATAAAAATATTGGCGGTCAATCTTATTTTGATAAAGCTTATGCAAAATTTCTAGATTTAAAATTAACAGACAATCTTAGTGCAGCCATGTTGTTTGATGCCGCAGTAAATATGGGTGCAGGTTCGGTTACAAAGTTTCCCAAGTTTACACAAGGCAACGATGGCGAATGGATTAAAGATTCTATAAAAGTATTCACAAGGCCAGAACGACGGGAAGGATGGGCCAAAATTTTAAAAAAGAATTTTGCGTAGCTACTGATAAAAAATGTACCACTCTTTTATTCTCTGTCTCGGAGGTTATGCAGCTTAGAGGGACAACGTGTTTAGTTCCAAACTATTTAAGAATAGACCTATAATTACATTTCGTAAATATTAACTTTGCACCAAAATAAAAACAATTTTATGTTCAAAAAATTGCTTCTCTACATATTTGTGATAATGGCCATTGGTAACAAATCCTTTGCTAAAAACTTTCAACCTTTAACAGATACAACTATTACCCTAAAAGTAAAAGGCCTTACTTGTAGCAACGATTTAAAAACAATTGCTGCCAATGTAAAAGAAATTAAAGGAGTGAGTGAGTGTAAGCCAGGAAAGCTAGGTCCAACTTCTAGTTATAAAATTACCTACAACCCCGCTTTGGTAAATAGAAACGAAGTAGTAGCCATAATAGAAAACACCCCAGGTTGCGGCGATGGAGACGAAAAGCCTTATAAAGTAAAAAAATAATAATGTTCAAATACATTATCGTAGTAGGATTATTGTTGCCATCTATTGTTGTAGCACAAACTATTAAAGGAAAAGTTATTGACAATAATAATGTCCCACTTGTAGGTGCTACTATAGTATGGGCAGGTACAAAAACTGCTGTTGTATCTAAAGCGGATGGTAGTTATAGTATTAATAAAACAGATAAAAACACCACTTTAATTACAAGCCATACAGGCTATTTTTCGGACACACTATTTGTAGAGAATATGGATAGTGTTTTGATTATTTTACAAGCAAAAAATTCCTTGAGCGAAGTAAAAGTAACAGCTGAAAAAGATGGTATTGTTTTATCTAACAGAAACAATATTAAAACAGAAATCATAACATCACTGGAACTTAAAAAGGCTGCTTGCTGCGACTTAGCAGGATGTTTTGAAACCCAAGGCAGCGTACAATCTCAAACCACCAATATTATTACAAACGCAAAAGAACTGCGCATATTAGGTTTATCTGGTGTGTACAACCAAGTATTGATAGATGGTTTCCCGATGATACAAGGTTTATCATTTACCTATGGCATAAGCGGCATACCAGGCAGCTTGGTAGATAATATTTTTATATCTAAAGGAGCCAATAGTGTGCTACAAGGTTTTGAAAGTATAAGTGGACAAATAAATGTAGAAACAAAAAAGCCCGATGCTAAAGAAAAACTATTTGCCAACATTTACATGAACAGCTTTTTAGAAAAACATTTTAATGTAAATGCAAATATAAAGCTAGGCAAATGGCAAAGCTTACTTGCTTTTCACAGCGTACAACCCGCCAATAAAATAGACAAAGACAAAGATAGCTTTTTAGATTTGCCATTACTCACAAGGTATATGGCAATGAACAAGTGGAAGTATGGCAAGGAAAGAGAATGGGGATGGAGCAGCGAAATAGCGGTTCGTTTTTTAAATGAAAATCGTGTAGGTGGGCAGACAATGTTTAATGCAAAAAATGATAAAGGTAGCAATACGATTTATGGTAATACCGTAGCACTAAACCAAATGGATTTTTGGCAAAAAACAAATTATCGCTTTAATGATGTGCACCGTTTAACATTGTA
>JANMGS010000478.1:0-2244 GCA_031374745.1 Ferruginibacter sp.
CCATCGAATTCTTTAAAGGAGCAAAAATTGCAGGAGCCAACTATTTAGATTGGAAAATTACTTGCACAAGTGCCCCTACTGTTACACTTAGTTTAGAACGCAGTGCAGACGGTAGAAGCTTTATAGCAATCCAAGATCAAAATGCCACTGCAGCACGTTGCTTACAAGGATTTAATTATACTGATGTAAGTCCACTTTCGGGTGCTAATTACTACCGCTTAAAAATAACAACGCCTGATGGACAATTTAGATACAGCACTATTGTAGTCTTGTTAAACAAACAAAAAGGTTTTGAATTGATAAGCTTAGCTCCAAACCCTGTAATTAATAGCGCTATGCTTACGCTTACAAGTGCAAAACCAGGGAAGATTGACATTGCTGTAAGTGATATTGAAGGTAAAATAGTTGCTTTGCAAAATGTTACTGTAATTGCTGGTAACAATCCAATAGATATGAACTTTACCAACCTTGGTGCAGGTACATATTCTATTACTGCAATAAATGCAGATGGAGAAAGAAAAACGATTCGTTTTGTGAAATATTAAAACGAGTTTGATATTAATAAATAAAAAGAGGCTGCCCAAAAGAGACAGCCTCTTTTTTATGTGTGTAAGGCAAACAATTAATACCTTTTGTACTTGTTAAATAGTCCAATGTCATTCTTTGCGCCATTGCTCCCTTGCGAGCCTTGCGTGAAAATAATTGGAATAAATAATAAATAAATTTGGTATAAGGTATTAGTGAAAGCCTTCAACTAGATTTTTTGTATCAGCTATGATGCAACGGGATTTCACTTTTATCTGCTCTTGCTCTTCGCTAAAAAATCCCGAACATCATTACAACATTTGTGATTTTAAAATTTATAATAAAAGTGTAAGCCATTTCTAAACGCATGCTTTTGCTTAGACTTACGTGCATCTTAAGTGGCGCCTGCCTGCCGTCCAAGGCAGGTCGCACAATTCAGCAGTATCTCTTTTGGCATTTTTATGGATGGGAAATAAGCGTATGGTTTAAGAAGACTCGAACCATGGTGCTGAAAAATATAGAACTATTTGTTACTTTCGTCCTGTAGAGGTGTCTTCCAAATTCAAAAGTGCCTAATTTGATATTTTATGAAAAAGAAATTATTTTCAATTTGTTTTCTGGTTCTTTTGTTTTCTAATGTAATGGGACAAGCATATAAATATTTATACCATTTGGATAAAGACCTTCTGCCTGTTGATAAGGCTAATGCTCTTTATATTGGAAAAGGGTTAAAGGACAGTGCATTTTTTTTGGTTGATTGTTATGATATTAATACCGGTAAACTTTCCATATCAGTTCACTTTTCAGATTCCTTATTGAGTGACTTTGAAGGTTTGTACAAGGATTATTATGCTTCAGGAAAATTAAAACAGGAAGGTTATTATGTAAATGGAAATCAGCAGGGAGATTGGTCTTTGTGGGATAGTACTGGTTTTAGAACTGTTTCGGTATCATTTGAGAAAGGAAAACAGATTTCTTTTACAGAATATAGTTACTATAAAGGCAAATTAAATCGTAAGAGTATAAAAGATAGTGCAGGAAATGAAAAGTTGTCGGTTTTATTTGATGAAAAAGGCAACGAAGTAAAAGAAGGAAAAATTTATAACCGTGTTGATGTGCAGCCTGTTTTTCCGGGAAAGCAAACATTTCAGGAATATTTAATTCAAAATAGTGATAGGAATATTCCTGCGCTACGAGGAGCTCCCATCGGTCGTTATTTGGCAATTATAAATTTTGTTGTAGATGCTAACGGTAATATAACAGATGTGAACAAAGAGAGCCTAAATGGATATGGAATGGAAGAGGAAGCAATACGTGCTATTAAAAATAGCCTACCCTGGATACCTGCAATGCAAAATGGAAATAAGGTTAGCTATCGTATGAGAGAGATTCTTCCCTTTGCAGTTTCAAGATAAAAATTAACCTTAGCGAAGCTAACGCAATGAGGCGGGGCACTTTTTCTCTTAATATTTGAAAAGCTGATAGATATAATTCTACTCGTTTCGAGTCTCCTCCAAACGTTCTCTAAAATCTCCGCTTAAATAAAAGTTGAAAAGAGATTTTCTGCTGAGCATAGCAGGGACTACAAGAATTTAAAAATTAGAATTAATTTGCTAACTATTAAAAACTGTACTTGACAGAGCCTAGCTACTCAATGGTACTTTAAAGTCCTACCGGGATTATATGCTGAGTCGTATAAAAAGCAGATTTTCCGCTGCT
>JANMGS010000489.1:0-3303 GCA_031374745.1 Ferruginibacter sp.
GTGCTTCCGGTTTTCCATAAGAAGTTACTGTTATAAAGTTTAGTTTGTGGTTTTTAAAATACATTGAATAAACAGGCATTTTACTTGGTAAGTCAGCAGCATAGGATGCACAGCTATCAAATCCGATCACAAATTGAACTATGCTGTCTATAGCAAACTTAGCTCCATAACTTTTAAAAGTTGACATTTCCTCTTTGTAACTTTTCCAAGTAATTTCTCCTTTTAAAACACGATAGGCTGCTGCCTCACTCATTCCAAGTTTAAGGGCTCCAATACCAACTCCAGGTGTTATTACAATATCGTTCGTTTTAGATGCTACTGTTATTTTTTGGGCATGACAAAATAAATGCACAAACAATAATAAATAAGTAATGCTAATTATTCTCATTTTGTAAATATACTTATTCAGTATGAAATCATATTTAATGTCTAGATATTTGTAGCAGTTTTTGTATATTCAATTTTTAAAAGAATTAAGTCTTTTCAATTTTATGGAAAAATTATTATACCCACGTTTTTTAATTGTAAAAGATAATTTTTATGATAACCCAGCAGCCGTATATCAAACTGCTTTGCAAGCCAGCTATTACCAACCAGAACATGTAACGGGTTACAGAAGTAAGCTTGTATATCATGAAAAAGGCGTTAAAGCAAAACTAGAAAGAATACTTGGTATAAAAATTACTCGCTGGGACATTGACCCTCTAGAAGAAAATGGTGTTTTCTATCAAGGATTATCCAAAGGAAAAAAAAAGGAAGTGCCGGGTGTGCATTCCGATGAGCCATACAACGACATAACAGTTATCGTTTATCTTACACCAGGTATTCCAATTGATTGTGGCACTTCCTTGTGGATGCATAAAAAAACGGGGCTTAAAGATCCTGCTACACCTGCAGATGCTCGCAAACATAAAATGAAATTTCTTGAGCTAAAGAATCAATTGGAAGCAGAAACAAAAGATCGTAGCAAATGGGTAGAAATAGATAGGGCAGGGTATTTATTTAATAGAATGGTGGCATATCCTTCTGGCATTTTTCACTCTGCTACCAACCATTATGGTGGGAATTTAAAGACAGGGCGTATTTACCAAACATTTAGAATAGGAGTGGACTGGGATAGTTTTAAAATGACAAAATCATAAATCAACTACTCAAAAAAATGTAGCAACAACTGTTGATAAGCATAATCATCCTTGGTTTTTGCAGAAACCATTTGTTTCATCCATTGAAGTTTCTGTTTGTCTTCAATTTTATAAGCCATCGCCCATAAAGCAACTTCCTCTAATATTCTTTTTTCATTTTCGTTTAATACAGTAATATCTAAGGATACTTTTTTGCAGAATGTAGTAATGGCTTTTTCTTTTGCCAAAGCATAATTATTTTGCCAGTCTTTTTTTATAGTGGACAATATTTTATTGGCAATATCGTGAACACTCAAAGGTATTTTTGCAGCTAAGTTTGCCCCGATATTGCTCACTGTAAACCGCAACAAAGTTTTGGAACTGCTGCGGTAACTTTTCTTTGATTTTATTTTACGGTATTCTTTTTCTGCAAGCAATTTTAATTGTGCATCTACTGGCCTAAAGCCAAACTTATAATAAAACCAAAATGCCCCACTGCTAATGCCACCTGGATTGTTTAACCCAATTTGAAATGGTTCTATTTCTAAGTAGCTTACTCCCATTGATTGTTTTAAAACCCGTATTAGTTGGCAAAGTATGTACCCAGATTCGCCCCCTCTAAATGACTCAAATATGTTTAACCCAATTTTTGCCATTTTACCAAAAACCCAAATACCACCATAGGCGATTGGAATTCCGTTCTTAAAAAAGGTGCAACCAAAATATGTTTCGAGTGGTAACTGTCTTATGGGAACCATTGTGTAAATGGCAAAAGTTAATCCTCTTTCTAGCGCATATAATCGCATGGTATTTTGCTGCATAAATGTGGTAGGATCTATTTCTCTCACCATCAATGCCATGCTATTTTTAATTGCTTTGTACAATGCTTGCGTTTCATCGTACGATGGTATACTTACAGCAGGTAAGGGCTGGTTTATCAATTGCTCATGATCAAAATGCTTTAATAGATCTTTGTGATGATAAACTTCCTTTGCTGTGATCCGATTATAAGCACGAGAAAATTGTAGGTTTTTTGGAACCAATATCACGTATAAATCCATTCGTTCTATAAAAAGCTCTTGTATAAGCGGCCATTCTTTTAGCTCATCTAATTGGCCAAGCAAAAAAGGTACATATGCATTGGGTTTTATACCTAAAAGTTCCAACAAATCTTCGTTGCTTAAACTCGCCGTTGTCTCTGCTTTTAAAACAGCCGGCAATGTAATGTTCAATATATCATTGAGCGATAAGGACGCATTGTAAAAAGAGTCGAATGTTACATCAAGATCTGGATGTTGGTCTAACCATTTTAAAAAATCTGGTGAAAACCTTGTTACCGTATTTGTAAAAGGCAAGCCCTCGTTTTCTGGCAAAGGCTTTTGGCTATTCTTAACCTTCTTTGCATACAGTGTAATACGTTTTAATTCTTTTTCCACAAGTTGTTTTTCATTGGCATTGCTAGGGTAGGCACACAGGAACATTAGTACGTCGTGGTAGCGAAGTATGTAATCCGCCTCTGGCAAAGCCATTTTACTCATTTTATAGAGTAAGGCAGTTTTTGCACTAATTTCATTTTCATCAAATTTGTTGGCAATAGATTCTAAGGTAGTAAGTGAACTTAAAAAATTACGCTTCATAGTAAAGATTGGGTTGCCTAAATAGGATGAATGTTGATAATAATTACTATTGCTAAGTTAGTAATTCCTACCTATTTAAAAATGGTTTGTGTTGAGAAAAGAAAAAGATAATTATAAACTTTATTAGGATACTTATTTTCCTAGCACCCATTTCGAAAGCTTATTTAAAGGTTTATGTTGCATTATCTACCTGTGGCTATTTGCTATTTTCATTGCGCAGTTTCATTGGTATACAGAATGTGCATTCTCCATTTGAATTTCCGAAAGTAAATCCATACAATTACACTCTCAAATTGCTGTATAGACAAATTTACTGTTGCATTAAAAAAATAATTGCAAACCCAATAAATTTCAATACTCCCACAACATGAGGTAAGACATAGCTACATGATGCAATTTTGAATCATCATCTTGCCAAAAAATTCAACTTACTTTATTAATATAATCTTGGTGCTCTTTTAAATGTTCTTCGGGTGGTATTTTTACAGCTATAGAACCATTGCCTATTATTAAAAAATAAATGAGTAAAAGCAATATTATTACCG
>JANMGS010000491.1:0-3096 GCA_031374745.1 Ferruginibacter sp.
TGGTAATAATATAGAATTACATTAGGTGCTGCGGTTTTACCATCCAACTTATAAATAGTGCCTGTTATTAAAAGTTTTTGCCCACTTTGAGTCCACCCTGGGCTAGTATCTACGGAGTTGATATTAGTAGGCATACCAATATAAAAAAAATCTCTATTTTCAAATGGACCACCCACTAAACTGTTGTTGGAAATGTTCTTACTAATGGGAGCAGGTTGCTTTTTTTGTGCTTTGCAGCTATATAATAACAAGCTAAAAAGGATAAAAAAGCCAAAAATTATTCTTGTATGCATAACAATATTTTAATGCAAATTTCAAGGTCGGGAAAAAAGAAATCAAATAAACTGCTGTAAACAGAGGTTATTGTGTGGTAAAGCGATTGGTTTGGTTGAACAATAGCTTAAAATCTTTTGCATAATTCCTGCTTACCCTAAGTTTTTCATTATTTTTCATTGTTAAATCATAATCACCATTAAGCCTTGAGCTATATGAATCTACCATTTTTATATTGACGATAGTAGATTTATGAATTCTAATAAACAGTGCAGGGTTTAATTTAGTTACAATAGATTTAAGCGTTTCGGCATGCAAATGTTTTTTATTTTGGAGTACAATATTGATGTAGGGTGGTTGGGCAGAAAAAAATAAAATGTCTGAAACGGCTACCGAATATTTTTTATACCCTTCTGTAATTAAAATAGCGTCTATAAATTGCCCATTAATTTTGGTTGTTTTTATTGTCGCAATGTTCCTTTCTTTCGATATTATTTTTGTGAAAAACGAATACGTAAAAACTGGAATTGAGTAAAAAAAAGCCAATGAAAATAAATGTTCAGATAAGGTATAGCGGAATGTCTGTTGAAAAGCATATGTATGATAATAAAATGAATTGGAAATGATCCAAACCAATAAAGGGAAAGCAATAACATGTATTAAAAATGGTAGGCTTATCAGTATTAATAGAGATGGAGCACCCCAAATATTTCTACGTTTAACAATACTATATTGTGCAAATAAAAACGGAACAAAAAGCCACCAAAATGAACTGAACATAAACGATTCTGAAAAATAAAATGCCGTATTTTTAATTTTTGCTTCAATGAAATCTTGCAGCAAGGTAAAAACCACAAATGCCAATAGTGCCCAAAGTAAAAGCAAAACCACTTTCTTCTTTGATAAAATGAATGTTGAGTTTAGTGTATTTTTCATATAAATAGTGCTTTACCGATAAATAGGAACCCAATAACGGTTATTAGAAAAATTTCATTTGCTCAAAACAGGAACTAAACCTAGCTGATAAATAAGCAAGGTAGTAAAAAAGTAGGTTATAGGATTGCACTAGAGCGAATGTTTGGTAGGGCATCAAAACAAGGATAAGGCGTCGTACTTTTCAAAAATTTTTGTCAAGGTATGCTCTTTCAGGGTTTCGCCACAATGCTGTGTTACCAAACCGCTCATCTATTTTTATTGGTAAATACCCTAAGTTCTATAACGATCAAAAAACAGATCACAATTATTTCAAGCAAAAAATAAACCAACCCTAGAATTGTAAGGAGGGAAAAAAAATAAAACACTAGCCAAGTTGTAAGTATGCAATATAAAATATTTGCAATTATGATAGCTTTCAGATAGGGGCGCCAATTACTAAAATTAAAAAAACAGCAACAAAAAGAGTAAATCGTATAAACGATAGCTATCAACGATAATAAATAAAGAGTGGTCTTTGGCATACCAAAAAGAACTTCAAATCTTACGAGAACCACACCTAAAAGTAACGCAGTTAACAATGCGCCCAAACCGTCTACTAGGAAAAGCCTTTTGGGGTTAGCCGCTAATTTGTTGGTTATTATTTGCAGGTTAGTTGCCATTTCATATTCGCCTTTTCTTCTGCTGAGCCAATGCAAGTTTTATTCCAAACCAATCATTGTTAGCCCATAAAATTTATTAATAAAGTTAGCGTTTTTGATTTTCTTTTAGAGCTTGCCAATTTATACCATCAGAACTGAAGCGTACTCCTTTTGAAAACTCGCCTTTTCTGTAACGACAGAGCAGCCTAATTTAACGTAAAATACTTCTGCGGAGTAACCGAATATTTGCGCTCCTTTTACAAGCTCATTTGTTAGCATTTGCCGGATATTAGCATTATGATGTAATGGAAATAGTATTTAAAAACAGAGCCATTATCTTTGCAGCATGTTAAAAGCAATTCTTTTAGATGCAGTGCAGGCAGGAGCTGCACAAATGCAACATTTTTTTAATGGCAAATTCAATATTGCAAGCAAAGATGGATTGAATGACTTGGTTACAGAAGCAGATCATGCTTCAGAAAAAGCGATAATTGGCGTTATTCAAAAATCGTATCCAGATCATTTTATTTTATGCGAGGAAACAGGTGAAATAAAGACGGAGAGTGAATACAAATGGATTATAGACCCAATAGATGGAACCATTAATTTTGCAAACGGTATTCCTATTTGTTGTGTAAGTATTGGGGTAGAAAAGGCAGGGAAAGTGATACTTGGTGCAGTGTACAATCCGTTTATGAACGAACTGTTTGTTGCAGAAAAAGGTATGGGCGCTACATTAAATGATAAAAAAATAAGTGTAAGCGTAAAAGACAATGTTGCTACAAGCTGCTTGGTTACCGGCTTTCCATACACGTACTTAGACTCTCCAAACGGGCCTTTACAAATTTTTGAAAAGCTAATAAGAAAAGCCGTACCTGTGCGTAGGCTTGGGAGTGCGGCAATAGATTTATGCTGGGTAGCAGCAGGCAGGTACGATGGCTTTTATGAACACAAACTACAGGCTTGGGATAGCGCCGCTGGTTTTTTAATGGTGGAAGAAGCTGGTGGAAAAATTACTGATTTTGACGGGAATTATTATTCTGTTTATCAACCCCACATCATTGCTACAAATGGTAAAATTCATGATGAGTTGAGGGGAATTGTGAATGGTGCGGATTTATAATAATTGCTTAACAAAAATAATCATATTAATAAATTAGAATTAGATTTTATCGAATATGGAAAGAACAGAAATATCATCACTCGGAGAATTTGGATTGATAGACCATTTGACACAAAACAATGAAAC
>JANMGS010000531.1:0-1500 GCA_031374745.1 Ferruginibacter sp.
TTTTTCGGGATAGATAGGCTTGACACTAAAAACGGAGTACGCAATTATTTTAATTGCCATAAACAATTGAGAGATTCATTAACTCTAAGAATTCCAACCATAGACCCTGACTTTATCATAACCTTCGGACCAGATGGTGATACGCATCATGCTGAGCATGTCGTTGTTGGTGGTGCTGTTACTGAAGTTTTATTGCAGCATGACTGGGTACAAAAATATCCGCTATACTACATTGCATGGACAAAAGATAATTCTCCTCCAGAAGCTGGACTAGGGCTCATTGATCCCAAGTTCATCAATGTCGAAATTACATATTCCCAGGAAGAAGAATTGGTCGGATTAGAGGCCATTAAGTGTTTTAAGAGCCAATTCACCGCGACAGAATTTGAAGAAGACCGGAAGAGTAAGCTAAGCGACACAACAAATAGAGCGTATTTCCGGAGATTTTCGGTACAGTTAGGTAAAACAAAGGCTTTTGACTAGTTGCTTAATTTAAGAAAATGTGCCTAACAAAAGGTTTTGTGCAATTGGGGCATTACGTTGAAACAATCATCAGCAGTGCATAACTTGTCCCGCCTTATCGGGATCCAAGCTTTAGTTTCGGCGGAAGTAATTCTGTTGGGCAGTAGTTCTAAACTTCGGCTTTTAGTTATAAATTTAGCTTCAGTTCCGGGCAGACAGTTGGTCAATTCCTCAACTGCAGCAATACTCGGTCGTTGGCTGCCCTAATCGACATCCTACAAACATTTAAACATCCATGTCTTTTCCGACACGACCCAACGCTATTTTTAGAAAATAAAATTGATTTTGGGTGATTTTCTTGTACCCGGTGGTATTAATACTTATAAAGCACCAGTAACTTTATCAAATATTAAGAATATGAGTATCACCAATCAAACAGATCTCGAAACATTTAAAGGCTTAAAATCGAAAGACAATAAGGCCTATGAAATTCTGTATAAGTTCTACTACCCCTCGGTAAGGAACTTTATTACAAAAAATAACGGCTGCGAAGACGATGCACAGGACATTTTTCAGGAAACTATTTTAGTGTTACTGGAAAAAGTACCAAAGGAGGATTTCAACTTAACGTCGTCCTTAAAAACATACATTTTTGCGATAAGCAGTAATCTTTGGTTGAAAAAATTGAGAGATGGAAGTAAAATGGTAAAAACCGAATTGGATGTTTACGAAAAATACCTGACAGATTATGAAGAAGCAGAAACAAATGTCAGTCATGCCAATACAAACCGCTTGGTAAGGGTTTTTAAAATAATGACCACTAAATGTATTACGTTGTTGAAAGCCATTTTTTATGATGAAAAAAATATCGATACCATTACAAAGGACTACGGCTACACCAATAAACACAATGCTCAAAATCAAAAATACAAATGTTTGGAGCAGGCCCGGAAAGGGGCTGATAATCTGAATTAAATATATCAATCACATCTTATAAAAAAGCGAACTACAAAAATAGTTCGCTTTTTTATTTTCCGG
>JANMGS010000556.1:0-5411 GCA_031374745.1 Ferruginibacter sp.
CTAAGCGAACCAATCCATCAGGATTTGTAAAACCTGTCATCAAAATTTCATCGCCGTAATATAATTGTGGTATGCCACGAAACGAAAGTAGCCAACCAAGTGCCATTTTATATTTGTCTATATCCTCGTTCAATACAGAAAAATACCTTGCCAAATCATGGTTTCCTAAGAAAATAACCTGGCCCATGGGGTTTTTATATAAAAAATCCTGTGCTGTCGTATTGTATAATTTTGCTACACCATCTGTCCAACCAAATTTCTCATTCAAAGCTGGGGTAATACCATAAAACAATGTTTGAAAATCAGTGGTATTAGGAAGGTTGCTTTTAATTTTTGCAATCATATTATTTTCGCAGAAATAGCTTTGGTTTGCAACGCCGTGTACCCAAGTTTCTCCAAACATGGTAATGTTCGGAAATTCATCCATCAGTGCCTTATTGCATCTGTTCATAAAGGGTATGTCGTTGTAAATATAGGTATCAATTCTCCATCCATCTACGCCAAATTCCTCTACACTCCACAAAGCATTTTGAATAAGATAATTTGCTGCATAAGGGTTGTTTTGATTTACATCTGGCATGTTTTTTACAAACCAACCATCTACCATTTTTTTTGTTTGGGATGGGGCTGCATATGGGTCAAAAATGGTTTGCTCTTTGTATGTGGTTTGAGTAAAGGTTGGCCATTCGTGTAACCAATCTTTCATAGGCTTATCTTTTACTGTAAAGTGCTCTATACCGATGTGGTTGTACACAGCGTCTTGTATCAATTTCATCCCCCTTTTATGTAGCTCATCGCTCAACTTTTTATAAGCCGCTGCCCCTCCTATCCGCTCATCTACTTTATAATGATCTGTAATGGCATAACCATGCTCTGTACGGTTAGGCATATCGTTCAGCAAAACAGGTGTCATCCAAACAGTGGTTACACCAAGGTCTTTCAAATAATCAAGGTGATTTGTAACTCCTTGCAAATCCCCACCATGGCGATAAAAAATAGAGTCTCTGTTAAGTGTTTGGTCTTTTAAGCCAGCAATTCTATCATTGCTTTCATCTCCATTGCTAAATCTATCGGGCATTAAAAGATATACCAAATCTTCTGAATGTACCCCTTGCGCAAATACTTTACCATTGCCTTTTCTTCTTAGTGCTAGTGGCCAATTGATGGTTTCTTTATCTGTACCATTGGTTATAACAATAGGTACATCGCCAGCTTTTGTAGCAGGAGTAATCGTTACATCTAAGGCCAAATACTTTTCATTTTCTAATTTGTTTACTTTATTTAAAACTACCCCGGGGTAATTTATTTTTACAGCTGCAGTTTTAAAATTTTTGTTATGATTGTAAACAAGAATTTGTACTTTATTCCATTTCATACCTACCCACCAGTTGGTAGGGTAGATGCTTGTTTTTTGTGCATATAAATCAGTGATAAAAAGAGTAAAAAATAAAATAACTAAAAGCTTGGCTGTACATTTCATGAATCCTATTTTAGAAATACAAATTATAAAAAATTATTGATAGTAAGTAATAATTTTATTCCTTAACTGGTGGATATAGTTAGAAAGAAAAGAGAGACATAAAACAAAAAAACTCTTGCATCTTGCAAGAGTTTTTTGTTGGGTTACTAGGATTCGAACCTAGACAAACAGAATCAAAATCTGTTGTGCTACCTTTACACCATAACCCAATCTTAAATTACCATTTGTAATTTGGAGTGCAAAAATAGGGGTTTTTAAAAAAAGCCCAAACTATTTTTCGGTATTTTTTAATTTATTTCAATTAGTAATAGATTTACTGGCTTAAAAAACCAGCAAACCCTTCACCCTACTTACTTTGCTCCAAATCATTCGCTGTCTTCTTTTTCTTTCAATCCTTTTATCAAATCCAATGCCTCTGCCACCACATCGCACATAATGGTTATTAATGAACCCGGTTTTGCCGTATTGTAAGCGTGCATAATGGCTTCCTTTTCGTTGTAAATAATGGTTACAGGTATTTCCTTTTCTTTGTGTGAATTTATCCCTTCTACCAATAATTCTACAATATTTTCTGCAGTACGGCCCCTTAAGTGCTTATCCTGGCGTATAATAATTTCGTCAAAATATTTTGCAGAAATAGCACCAAGTTCTCTAATATCTTCATCCCTCCTATCGCCTGTACCACTAATAATACCCACTTTTGTTGTACTCTCAATTTTACTCACAAAATCGCAAAGCAATTGTAAGCCTGCTGGATTGTGCGCAAAATCTGCTAAGAATTTGAAATGTTTAAATTCAAAAAGATTGAGTCTACCAGGCGTTTGTGTTGGCGATGGAATAAATGTTTCCAAAGCAAGTTTAAGATCGGGCACTTTTATATTTTTGTACAAATAGGCGGCTAAAATTGCAGGCAGCGTATTCATCACATTGTGCAATGCTTTACCACCATACGTTATTGGAATATCAGACACTTTAGATACCCTTATTTTCCATGTACCTTTCATGATGGTCACATAACCATTTTCGAATACAGAAGCCAATCCGCCTGCTTTGCAATGTGCCAAAATGCGTGGATTGTTTTCATCCATACTAAACAATGCGACATTGCATTTTAAATTGTTTCTCATTTCATATACCAAATCATCTTCGGCATTTAAAATAGCATATCCATGTTTGAAAACTGTTTCGGGCACTACAGATTTTACCCTTGCCATTTGCTCCAAACTATCTATACCTCCTAAGCCCATATGATCCGACGCTACATTTGTAACAATGGCAACATCACAGTTTCTAAATGCAAGTCCATTTTTCAATATTCCGCCTCTTGCACTTTCGAGCACAGCAAAGTCTACCGTAGGATCTTTTAAAACAAACTGCGCAGATAGAGGGCCAGTACAATCTCCTTTCATCATCAACTCATTTTGAATATAAACACCATCACTAGTTGTATAGCCCACTTTGTAGCCAGCTGTTTTTGCTATATGAGCTACCAAACGAGATGTAGTTGTTTTACCATTTGTACCAGTAATGGCAATAATGGGTATGCGTCCTACATGTTCTTTGGGGAAGAGCATATCTATTACAGGCTCAGCTACATTTCTAGGAATGCCCACCGAAGGCTCGATATGCATACGGAAACCAGGGGCTGCATTTACTTCTAATACGGCTCCGCCATTTTCTGCAATGGGCACTTTTAAATCGGGTGCCATAATATCTATTCCGCAGATATCTAATCCAATAATTTTACTGATACGCTCTGCCATAAAAATATTGGATGGATGTACTTCATCTGTAACGTCGGTAGAAGTGCCGCCCGTACTAAGGTTGGCTGTAGGTTTCACTAAAACCAATTCATCTTTTGCCGGAACGGTATCCAATGTATATCCAATATCATCCAACATTTTTTGTGTAAACTCATCTACTTTTATTTGGGTAAGCACTTTTTCGTGCCCATACCCACGCCGCTCATCTTTGTTTGTTTCATCTATCAACCATTGGATAGAATGAACCCCATCGCCGGTAACGGCAGCAGGCGTTCTCAATGCAGCACAAATAAATTTATTATTAATACAGAGCACCCTAAAATCGTACCCTGTAATAAATTTTTCTACTATTACTGTACGACCATATTTTTGTGCAGCATCTAAAGCTGATAAAGCCTGTTCATAATTTACTATGTTGGTGGTTGCTCCTTTGCCATGGTTTCCATTGAGGGGTTTTAATACAACTGGGTAACCTATTTTATTGATTGCTTCTTGCAAGCCTTCCTCGCTGCGAATCAAACTTCCTTTTGGTACAGGTATTTCTGCAGCTTCTAATAAATTTTTTGTATCATCTTTATCACCAGCAATATCTACTGCAATGCAACTGGTTGTACCAGCAATGGTAGCTCTTATTCTTTGTTGATTTACACCATAACCCAATTGTACCAAGCTTCCTTTGTTTAGTCTGATAAAAGGAATACCTCGCTTTGCCGCTTCTTCTACAATACAACCTGTGCTTGGGCCAAGGCGGGTTTCTTCCCGTAGTTCCCGCATTTCTTGTACATCTTTGTTTAAATCGTAAAAACTGCCTTCTATCAATGCTTCGCAAATTTTGAAAGCAGCTTTTGCAGCAAAAATACCCACCGCTTCTTCCATATAATTGAACACAACAAAATACTCTCCTTCCTTGCCCGTACCACGTGTACGCCCGAAGCCCATATCCATGCCTGCTAGTGTTTGTATTTCCAAAGCTATATGCTCCATTACATGTCCCATCCAAGTGCCTTCGTCTACTCGTTCAAAAAATCCTCCTGGCTTGTCTTCACTGCAACGATGTTCGTACAATGAGGGAATGAGTTTTTCTAAATTTTCTCTAAAATTTGGAATGGTATTGGTAGGTCGTTGTTCCATTTCTTCTAGGTCCAACTTCATTTGTATAAGTTTTCCTCTTCGTACGCTCCAGTAATTTGGACCTCTGAGTACTTTTATTTCTACAATCTTCATAAGTGTTTATTTCAATTTTTTTTAATGAGTAGAAATAGGAAATTAGCGAATACAATCAATATTTCAAAATAAAAGAAAAATAAGCTGTTAAAGAGATAGGTTTCTTTCCTTTAGCTAATCGATTTATTTAATGTGTAAAACAAATTAGTTATTAATAGTGTTACAAACAAATGCAAAAAGTAGGAAGTATTGTTGACAAAAGATTACATGATGCGCCTAGCCCAGATAGAAGCGGCTAGCTTTTTTTTGCCTGTCTTTGAGGCAAAAAAAACTAATAGCGTATAGCTGGGATACTACTGTTTAATTGTTTATTGCCGCTGAAGCTACCACTATAAAGTGAGCTGAATAATTGCCTTCTCATTAACTTTGCGCAATGGAAAGTTTATTTACTTTAGACAGGCTCACTGCATTTACAAAACAAATATTTATTAAAATCGGTTGCACAGAAGCCGACGCAACCATTGCATGCAAAACCTTGTTGAGTGCAGATTTGCGTGGGGTTGACAGCCATGGTTTAGCTCGCCTAGTGGGGTATGTACGCTTGTGGGAAACACAAAGGGTGAACGCAAAACCAAACATACATATCATACATGAAACGCCCTCCACTGCAGTAGTAGATGGAGATGCTGGGTTGGGATTGGTAGTAGCACCCTTTGCAATGCAGGTAGGCATTGACAAAGCAAAAAATGTAGGTACTGGTTGGGTAAGTGTACAAAACAGCAATCATTATGGCATTGCAGGTGTGCATGCAATGATGGCATTGGATAACGATATGATAGGTATTGCCATGACAAATGCATCCGCCTTGGTAGCACCTACTTTTTCTAAACAAAAAATGCTAGGTACCAATCCAATAGCTGTGGCCATACCCGCTGGCAATGAAGCAGCTTTTGTTGCAGACTTTGCAACAACTACAGCAGCCAATGGAAAGTTGGAAATATCTC
>JANMGS010000567.1:0-6239 GCA_031374745.1 Ferruginibacter sp.
CAAATTTTTTAATGATAGGGAAGAAACTGTACAAGCAAAACTAGATTATATTCAAAATCAGATCAGCAAATTTGCCAAAAAGATCGAAAAAATGGAGGCAAATAAAGAAAGTAAGCAAGCTATAAACGAAGCAAAAGCGCTTCTAAATGGTTTAAAACAAAATTTAAAGGAAAAATATTCAAAAGATTGGACTAAAAGAGCTACAAATTTCCATGCGCTTATACATAGATTAGTAGCTACCTACTTTTTAAAACAACCAAAACCTAGTGAAATTATTGTTGCTCATCTTGATTATAACAAACTAAATAATCATGTAAGCAATTTAAAATGGATGACCCAGGCAGAAAATACGATTCACCAGCAAGGCAGCCCGTATGTAATTGCCGAGAAATTAGATAGAAAAAACAATCCCCTCCGTAAGGCAGCCAATGCCAAACTTACCATAACTAAAGTAATGTTACTAAAAAAATTGTTGAACAATGGCAAACCTGTAAAAGCTATGGCAAAACAATTTAAATTATCGGATATGCAAGTGTACAGAATTAAAAATGGAGAGAATTGGGGTGAAGTACCTGCAGCAAAATAAATTAAATTTGGTTTTCAAAATAGCAGCAACTACTTTTGCATAAACAAATAAATAGTGTACACAATTCAATTACATCATCATCATCTTCATACTTGCCCTCAGGCTAGGTGTAAATGATATATGTAACATAACAATATTTCAAAAACCCGTCTGAGTAAACAGAGGGGTTTTTTGTTTCTACCAACACCCCCACTCTTTTACCCAGCACTAGACAAAACAAAAATGAAACCATTAAAAATTGCCATTCAAAAAAGTGGCAGGCTAAGTGAAAAATCACTGGAGCTATTAAAAGGCTGTGGAATAAAAGTACCCAACGGTGACCGGAAATTAAAAACAACAGCAGAAAACTTCCCGATAGAAATTCTTTTCTTGAGAGATGATGATATTCCACAATACGTGGAGCAAGCTGTTGCAGATATTGGAATCTTGGGAGAAAATGAAGTATGGGAAAAGGACAAAGATGTACTTACCATCGCAAATTTAGGGTTTGCAGGTTGCAAATTATCGTTGGCAATACCAAAAGATGAAGTGTATACAGGCCTTGGGTTTTTTAATAATAAAAAAATAGCTACCAGTTATCCGAAAATATTAAAGACATTTTTAGACGAAAATGATATCAGTGTAGAAATAGAAGAAATTGGTGGAAGCGTAGAAATAGCACCAGGGATTGGATTAGCAGATGGTATTTTTGATATTGTAAGCTCGGGCAGTACGCTCCTAATGAATGGCTTAAAAGAAGTAGAAATTGTAAAAACAAGTAAAGCAGTTTTAATATCCAACAAAAACTTATCGGCTGAAAAACAAGCAATTTTAGAAAAACTTTTGTTTAGAATAAAAGCGGTGCAAGCTGCAACAGAAAACAAGTACATTCTTTTAAATGCACCAAATGCGGCTATAAAACAAATATGCTCCATTTTACCCGGTATGAAATCGCCCACTATTTTACCGTTGGTTGAAGAAGGCTGGAGTAGCCTTCATTCCGTAATTAAAGAAGATGAGTTTTGGGAAGTAATAGACAAATTGAAAAACCTAGGAGCAGAAGGCATTTTGGTAATACCAATTGAGAAAATGATTTTGTAAGAAAATAAAGCCACGACTACACGAAGAAAAAAAAGAAAAGAAATAATCTATTCGTGCATTCGTGGCTATTCATTCACGAAGTGAATAAAAGTAAATTAAGGCAAATGCAAAAAATATTATTACACGAAAGAAAAGATTGGAGCAGTTTAATTACTAGACCATCAGCAGAAAAAGCATCATTGAATGAACTGGTAAATACGGTTTTTGAAGAGGTAAAACAAAACGGAGACAAAGCTGTTTTGCAATATTGCAAAACATTTGATAAGGTAGCCCTTACAAGTTTATTAATTAGTGAAGAAGATATTAGAAAAGCAAGTTCTTTAATACCAGCAGAATTAAAAACAGCCATAGAATTGGCAAAACATAATATTAGCAAATTTCATGAAGCACAGCAGCAACCCATAGAAATTATAGAAACAACAAAAGGCGTATTGTGTTGGAGAGAAAACAGGGCTATAGAAACGGTAGGTATTTACATTCCTGGTGGCAGTGCTCCTTTATTTTCTACTGTATTAATGCTTGGTATACCGGCAATGTTAGCAGGATGTAAAGAAATTATATTATGCACACCGCCTGATGCGACTGGAAATATAAACCCAGCTATACTCTACACTGCTGCACTGGTGGGCATTACAAAAATATACCGTGTTGGTGGTATACAAGCTATTGCCGCCATGACTTTTGGTACAGAAACAATTCCACCAGTACAGAAAATCTTTGGCCCGGGCAACCAATATGTAACAGCCGCTAAACAAATGGCGCAAAATTATGCTGTAGCTATTGATATGCCAGCAGGTCCGAGCGAAGTATTGATAATTGCAGATAAAACTTGCAATCCCATTTTTGTTGCTGCCGATTTATTGTCGCAAGCAGAGCATGGTGCAGACAGTCAAGTACTATTACTGAGCAACAATGAACAAATAATTAATGATACACTAGAAGAAATAGCAAAACAATTAGATGTATTACCTAGAAGAGAAATGGCCACTAAAGCGATAGCAAATAGCAAAGCTATTTTATTGGATACTATAGATGAATGTATTGAGCTAAGCAATTTGTATGCACCAGAACATTTGATACTTGCTACAAACAATCCTAGAAACTTGGTTCCTCAAATAACCAATGCGGGTTCTATATTTTTAGGGAATTTTAGTTGCGAGTCTGTGGGGGATTATGCAAGTGGCACCAACCATACTTTACCCACCAATGGTTATGCACGTAACTATAGTGGTGTGTCATTGGATAGTTTTGTAAAGAAAATAACCATTCAAGAAGTGAGTATGGAAGGATTACAAAATATTGGTCCGGCGGTAGAATTGATGGCAGAAGCAGAGGGGTTGTGGGCGCATAAGAATGCGGTGACAGTGAGGCTAGAAAACTAGACAAAAGATTACAGATATTAGACAAAAGACAAAACCACATGTTCAATTTAAATAAATTAGTAAGAAAAAATATACTCGCCTTGCAACCATACTCAAGTGCTAGAGATGAGTACAAGGGAAAAGATGCCATTTTTTTAGATGCAAATGAAAACCCGTTTGGGGAACTAAACCGCTATCCAGATCCGAAGCAAATAGAATTAAAAAAGAAACTGAGCGAAATAAAAAATATAGCTATAAATAACATATTTGTAGGAAATGGTAGCGATGAAGTAATAGACCTTGCCTACAGGATTTTTTGTGAACCTGGAGTTGACAAAGCCCTTACATTCACACCTACATACGGAATGTATGATGTTAGTGCGGGTGTAAATAATGTAGATTTGATTAAAATTCCGCTTAACGACCAGTTTCAGATTAACTTGGAAGCCGTTGAAAAGTACTTGAAAGAAGAGAAATTAAAATTGATATTCATTTGTTCGCCCAATAATCCTACAGGAAACAATATGGATAAAATAGAAAGTATCATAGAAAATTTTAATGGCATCGTTTTTATAGATGAAGCCTATATTGATTTTAGTAATGCCGATTCTTTCATAAAAATGATAAAACAATACCCCAATATCATTATTTCGCAAACTTTTAGTAAGGCTTGGGGGCTTGCAGCAGCAAGGGTGGGCACCGCTTATGCCAGTGAAGAAATTATAGCATTGTACAATAAAGTAAAACCACCATATAATGTGAGCAAACTTAATCAAGAAGAGGCGTTGAAAACGCTTTTAGCAGTTGATAATTTTGATAAAAACAAAGCTATTATTTTGAAAGAAAGAGAAAAGCTCATCGACAATTTATCCTCATTATCCATTGTAAAGAAGATTTACCCAAGCGATGCAAATTTTATATTAGTAGAAGTTGATGATGCAAACACATTGTACGAAAAATTGGTTGCGTCAAAACTAATAACAAGAAATAGGAACAGCGTAGTTAAAAATTGTTTGAGGATAACGGTTGGTAGTAAGGAGGAGAACGAAGAATTAATAAAAGTAATACAAGAACTGATGTAAAATATTTGCAGCTATACAAAGACTATGTTGCAGCAAAAGATGCCACTATTTTTCCCAAAAAAGGAAAGAGCAATAATAAAAGAAGATTGAAAAAGGTAAAAAATTAATAACGCAAAAAATTACAGCCTTCCAAAACCTCCACCTGGCGGCGGAGATTACGGGGCATTTAAACAAATGAAAAAAGTATTATTTATAGACAGAGACGGAACGTTGGTAATAGAACCACCCATAGATTTTCAATTAGACAGCTTAGAAAAATTGGAATACTACCCTACTGTATTCCAATACCTTTCTCGCATTGCTAAAGAAATGGATTATGAATTGGTGATGGTGACCAACCAGGATGGACTTGGCACAGCTTCTTTTCCAGAGGATACATTTTGGCCTGCACAAAATAAAATTGTGACGGCATTTAAAAATGAAGGGATTGTTTTTTCGGAAATATTGATTGATAAAACACTACCCGCAGAGAATGCACCCACACGCAAACCAGGCACTGCAATGCTTACACACTACATGAAAGGCAATTACGATCTTCAAAACTCCTATGTTATTGGAGATAGAGTGACAGATATACAACTGGCCAAAAACCTAGGATGCAAAGCCATTTATTTATCCAAAGAAAAAACAGCCGAGGCAGATTTGTGCACGCCAAATTGGGTGGACATATATACATACCTAAAAAGTGAACCAAGAAAAGCAACAATAGTACGAAAGACAAATGAAACCAATATTGAAGTAACCGTAAACTTAGATGGTACTGGAAAAAGCGAGTTAAACACTGGGCTTGGTTTTTTTGATCATATGCTAGAGCAAATAGCGAAGCACGGCAATATGGATTTATCCGTACAGGTAAAAGGCGATTTGCATATAGATGAACACCATACAATTGAAGATGTAGCCATTACATTGGGAGAAACTTTTTTGCAAGCATTGGGTAGTAAAAAAGCAATAGAACGTTATGGATTTCTTTTACCAATGGATGATTGCTTAGCACAAGTGGGCATTGATTTTGGCGGTAGGCCTTGGTTGGTTTGGGATGTAAATTTCTTCAGAGAAAAAATTGGAGAAATGCCTACCGAAATGTTCATGCATTTTTTTAAATCATTTAGTGATAATGCAAAATGCAACCTCAATATAAAAGCAACTGGCGAAAATGAACACCACAAGATAGAGGCTATTTTTAAGGCCTTTGCAAAAGCTATAAAAATGGCGGTAAGTAAAACAACTAATTTTAGCATACCAAGTACAAAAGGCACGATATGATTGCAATAATTAAATACAATGCAGGCAATATTACTTCTGTAAAAAATGCATTGAATAGGTTGGGTTATGAATCAATCATAACAGATGATGAATCAAAAATACGTAACGCAGATAAAGTTATTTTTCCAGGGGTGGGTGAGGCAAGTACCGCAATGCAATATTTGCAAGAAAGGAAACTAGATGTATTGATAAAAACGCTTACACAACCAGTATTGGGTATTTGCCTAGGCCAGCAATTAATGTGTACTTTTTCAGAAGAAAATAATACCCCTTGCTTGGGTATTTTTGATACTTCGGTAAAGCTTTTTCCACATACAGCATTGGTACCCCACATGGGCTGGAATAACATAGAGAGCAATAACGACCCTCTTTTTGAAGGAATAGGCAAAGATGATAATTTCTATTTTGTACACAGCTACTATGCCGAAATTTGTGAAAGAACCATTGCCACATGCGAATATATTTTGCCCTTTAGCGCTGCCATGCAAAAAGATAATTTTTATGCAACACAATTTCATCCGGAGAAATCGGCGGATGTAGGTGAAAGGGTATTGAGGAATTTTTTGGAAGAGTGAACCACAAAGGCGCTAAGTAAAAAAGTTTCACAAAGAATTATTAAACCTTTAATGAAATAAATAATAAAACAATTTAAACAAAAAAACTTTGTGTACTTAGTGAAACCCTTTAAAACCGAACCACAAAGACAGAAAGTTAAAAAGTAACACAAAGAAACTATACAACCTAATGATGCTGCAACAAATCCTTAGTGTTCCTTTTCGTTCTTAACTTCTTTGTGGTTCAAAAAAAAAAAATGAGAATAATACCAGCAATAGACATAATAAACGGAAAAGCAGTAAGGCTTAC
>JANMGS010000579.1:0-5097 GCA_031374745.1 Ferruginibacter sp.
TGGATTCTACAAATTTAAGGTTCTTTTACACGTCGGGGTTTCGCAGAAAGAAATTAATAACTTATACTTTGCGTTTGCGAAAACCCCGCCGAGACAGATTTTTTGGGTTCTACACATTTTAGGTTCTTTTTGCGTCGGGGTTTCGCAGAAAGATATACATAATTTATACTTTGCGTTTGCGAAAACCCCGCCGATACAGTATTGGGATCATACCCGATTAAGGCAGCTTATGCAATACGCATTAAACCCTTCCACATCAAATTTGTCGGCAAAACCCTCCTCAATATTAAACTGCAACAGCTTATTGTCTTTCATATCTATAGTGAGAATATCATCTTTCCAGAGCACTTGTACAACATCTGCCCAGCCGTACTTTTTTATAGGAAAAGATGGATACTCAATACCTTCTTCAGAAAAAACTATGATTGGTTTTTTATTGGCAAAAAAACCTATGCTACCAAAAGCTAGCAACATTACACCCATCCAATAATTACCAAAATACAACCAGACAATGGCACTAACTATAAATGTAATTTCTATTACAGGGGTTTTTATATGTTTTTTATTGAGTAAGTAATACACCCAAGGCACTACATTTATCAATAACGATACTATAGCAATGTAACTACTGCTGCCACTTGTTTGTATGAAAACATATCCAAACCCAAAAAAATTGAGCGTAAGAATAAGAAAAGTTACCATCTTGTAAGTTTTCAATCGCTCATTGGGAATCTCTATTTTAAACTGGTTCACTGGTATTGCTTGCGGTAAGTAAACTACAAAGCTTGTATAAAACCCTGGCTCCTACATTTTCATCCCACTCATCGTGGCTTACGCCTACTTCGTTCAAGTCGAATGCTATTATTCTTCTACCACTTTGAATTACTTTTTTAAACAAATAAAATATTTCTTGCACTTCAAATCCTCCTTGTACGGGTGTACCTGTATGCGGACAGAGTTTTGGGTTTAAACCATCTATATCAAAACTAATAAAAACATTTTCTGGCAAATGGTTCACTATTTCATCTGCAATATTTTTCCAAGTGTCGCCCTCGTATTGTCTTTCTTTTATGTCTTTATCAAAATAGGTAATGATACGCCCTTCGGTACCAGTCATATAATCAAACTCTTCTTCACAATAATCTCTAATACCTACTTGTACAATTTTATTTAATTGAGGAATTTCCTCTATTGCATTGTACATAATGGATGCATGCGAATAATTGAATCCCTCATAGGCTTTGCGCAAATCCATGTGTGCATCTATTTGTAGAATACCAAAGGATTCAAATTTTTCCGCAATGGCTTTAAAAAACCCGAGCGGAGTGCTATGGTCGCCGCCCAACAATGCCACTAGTTTACCTTTGTCTAGCAAATCTTTGGTTTGCTCATATACCCAATTATTTAAAAACAAGCCCCCTTCATTTATATCTCGTAAGGTTTTGCACATAAACTTGTTATCGGCTACCGCTTCTCCCTGAGATATATAACTGATATACAACTCAGCCTCTTTGCGCAAAAAATCGCTTTTGGTAAGTATCTTTTTTTCGGTAGAGCGCATAAAAAAACCTTGTTTCCAAGCGTCTTTTATTTCGCAATCATATAAATCTACTTGCAAGCTTGCCCTAAAAATATGATCTGCAGCCCTAGCTGTGCCTGCATTGTAACTTACGGTAACTTCCCACGGTACGGGTACAATTACCAGTCTAGCTTCATCTTCTGTAGTGGGTAAGCCAAAAATATTGTAGTTAGGATTTCCTACGGAATTGGGGTCAAATTGCGACAAATCTGCCATTGGGTACGATTAAAATTTACGCAAATATAGTATAGGCAAATAGAAATATCCGTTAAGATTTAAACAGTAGGTGAACAATTGGTAGAATAAACTATTTTTTAATGTTTTATGAAACCAATACCTCCTTTTATGTAACGAGCTTTTGTTTTATTGATACAACTTTATTCGCTAAATGAAGCTAGATTATCCGCTGCTTTTTCATCCTTTACTATCTCCTCTTCTACCACTACTTCATCCTTTCTTTTTGGTATTACCGGCACAGTCCCCATAACCATACACACAGAAAATATAAAAGCAAATAGAAGTATGCGCAAAAACCGCAAAACCTTTTGTACTTTTTTCATTCTTTTTTCATTAAATGCATACTGTTGCATCATTACATCAGTATGGCTACATGTAAATGAGATGGCCAATATTATTGGCAAAATGGTTAGCATTGCTAAAGCCTACAGCAAAGAAGCTTCAGTAAAATTGGTGGTATCGTAATAGGCAGGCTGAATGAATCTTGAAGTATTGAAACGATATTGCTTTAAATAAATAGACTTAAACCTTACTAGTACAAATTGTTGGTATATTGCTAAAACGATGGTATGATAATTAAAGTCAAAAAGCTGACCCAATACCTTGGTGGTTTTTATATGCTTGTATCCAATAAAAAAAACACTTTCTAACTTCCTTGGCAAAGCAGCAAAAATTATTTCTTGCTGGAAGATATATTGCTTACACTTTTGGGGCTCACTATAAATTTTAAAAATAGAAAATAATGCAAAAAATATGGTAACATTCCTTGCCCATTTTGGCACTGCCTTGTTGTAATTGTATAAATTCCGAATAAGCATACATTATAAAAGTACCTTATTTTCTTTATTTTGATATTGCTAGAGCTAAAAAAGAAAAAGATTACAAAACAACCATAGCACAAATCAATTTTACAGCTCTTTTATACATTTTAGCCTGCCCATAGCTTAAATTTTAAGCCAAAATTAAGTTCAATTATAAACATCCCATGCGTATTTGAAGTACCTTTGTAAAAACCAACAACATGAAACGCACTCATATAGTAATACTTATTGGAATTGCTGCTTTAATAATTGGGCTGCTCACTTTTTCCGCCGACTTTTCTACCTACGATACCATTGGTTCTGCAAATGCTAAAAAAGGAAAATTTGTGCACATCATTGCTAAAATGGATAAGTCAGAGCCCGTTGTATACGATGCAATTAATAACCCCAATTATTTATCGTTTTATGCGGTAGATAGTCTTGGTGGCAAAACAAAAGTAATTTTTCACAACAGCAAGCCTACCGACCTAGAAAAAAGCGAACGCTTGGTAATGAAAGGGAAAATGCAAGCAGACCATTTTGAATGCAGCGATATATTACTAAAATGCCCTAGCAAGTACAAAGACGACAAGCAGCAAATGCAAAAAAATGTGCAAGAGCAAACGACTACCATGAAATAACTTAGATAAAATTTCCGATGATAAAATTTGAAGGAGAACATTTACTACCAGGACAATTAGGACAATTTTTTATTTTTCTTTCCTTTGCTGCGGCACTTATTGCTACCATCTCTTATTTTGCTGCATCCCGCAGTGCAGACATACAGCAAAAAAACAATTGGCTCAAAATCGCCCGCATTGCTTTCTACTTGCAAGTAACAGGCGTTTTTGTTGTTTTTGCGATTATCATGTATATCTGTTCAAACCATTTGTTTGAATACATGTATGCCTACAAACACGCATCGCTGGAGCTAGAATACAAATACCTGCTTTCCTGTATTTGGGAAGGGCAAGAAGGTAGTTTCTTGTTGTGGACGATATGGCACGGCATATTGGGGATCATACTTATTAGAAAAAGTAAAGAATGGGAAGCCCCTGTAATGACTGTAATAAGTTTTGCGCAATTCTTTTTGATGTTGATGATCATGGGGCTTTATATTGGGAACATCAAAATAGGCAACAGTCCTTTTACCCTTACCAGAAATGAAATAATAGCCCCCATTTTTAGCCGGCCCGATTATCTGAAATTTGTAAAAGACGGTGTAGGATTAAACCTGCTCCTTAGAAATTATTGGATGGTAATACACCCCCCTATTTTGTTTTTGGGTTTTGCCTCTACCATTGTTCCTTTTGCATATGCATATGCAGGCATACAAACAAAACGTTATGGCGACTGGGTAAAACCTGCACTCCCATGGGCCCTCATGTGTGCATGTGTATTGGGTGTAGGCATTATGATGGGTGGCAAGTGGGCGTACGAGTCTTTAAACTTTGGTGGTTATTGGGCATGGGATCCGGTAGAAAATGCCTCGTTGGTTCCTTGGCTTATAATGATTGCAGGTATGCACACCATGGTTATTTATAAAGCTACTGGGCATTCCTTAAGGGCAAGTTATTTATTTGCATTTCTCAGCTTTGTATTTATCCTCTACTCTACTTTTCTTACCCGCACGGGTATTTTGGGCGATACATCGGTGCACGCATTTACCGAAACCGGCGAAGTTGTTTCCTTTAGTTTGTTGGGCCATCTATTCGAGTTTAGGGCTATGAATGGTTTGATCATGTTGTATCTTTTAGCTTTTACCATACCATCGTTGTTCTTATTGGCAAAGCACTACAAAAAAATACCCACCATACATACAGAAGAGAATACAAATAGCCGTGAGTTTTGGATGTTTATAGGATCGTTGGTATTTTTTCTTACTGCACTTTTTATTACCGCAAAAACATCTGTACCGGTTTACAATAAATTATTCAATACAAAAATAGCCCCGCCAGAAGATATAGAATTTGCCTACAACAAAATTGTAGTATTGGTTGCTATTATCATTGGGCTATTAACCGCCACCACACAATATTTAAAGTACAAGAACACAGCCAAAGGTACCTTCTTAAAAAAGATTTGGGTACCTACTATTATAGCAGCCATTATCATGTTGTTGCTTTCCATTTTTTATCCATTTACCTATTACAAAAATGGTACAGGCTTTTTAATAGCCATTTACTTTGCAGCTTTTGCAGCCATTTATTCTTTTATTGCCAATGCCATGTATATATGGACGGTGCAGAAAGGAAAAATACTAAAAGCAGGCAGCCCCGTTGCCCATGCAGGTTTTATGCTTATGATTGTAGGCATACTTATTTCTTCTGCCAACAAAGAAATTATAAGCAGCAGCAATAGCAACGGCATTGTATTGCCAGGTGTGGGCAAAGATCCCATGACAAAAAAAGACGATAACCCTAGGGATAATTTGACATTGCTAAGGCAAGTACCTACAACCTTAGGCGATTACCAAGTGAC
>JANMGS010000605.1:0-3812 GCA_031374745.1 Ferruginibacter sp.
TACATCGCCAGGAGCTTGAAAAAAATATTGTGCCCGGTGCATGTCTTCAAAACAATCGAAAGCCCCACTGTAAATTAGACTTTCGAGTGTTTTTTTACTAACGGCTCTTAGGTTTACCCTTCTTACCAAATCAAACACATCCTTAAATTTTCCGCCCTTGGTTCTTTCTGCAACTATATTCTCAATGGCATTTTCTCCAACGCCTTTCATGCCACTAAAGCCAAATCGTATTTCGCCTTTTTCGTTTACGGCAAAACCGTTTTGCGATTCATTTATATCAGGGCCATACACTTTTAAGCCCATGCGTTTGCATTCCTCCATAAAGAAAGTAATCTTATCTATACTGCCAGCATGGTTTAATACTGCCGCCATATATTCGGCAGGGTAGTGGGCTTTTAAATAGCCTGTTTGATAAGCCACAAAAGCATAACAAACAGAGTGAGATTTATTAAAAGCGTATTGGGCAAACGCTTCCCAATCGGTCCATATTTTTTCTAAAATTTTTGCATCATGCCCTTTGGCAGTTGCACCGGTAATAAAATCGCCTTTCATCTTATCCAATGTTTTGCGGTCTTTTTTACCCATGGCTTTTCTTAAAATATCTGCTTGCCCCTTACTAAATCCACCCAGCTTTTGAGAGAGCAACATTACCTGCTCTTGGTATACAGTAATACCATAAGTCTCTTCCAGATATTCTTGCATTTCTGGTAAGTCATAGGTAACTTCTTGCTTGCCATTTTTACGGGCTATAAAATTTGGTATGTATGCCATTGGACCAGGACGATACAAGGCATTCATGGCAACCAAATCTCCAAATTTATCTGGCTTTAATTCCCGCAAATATTTTTGCATGCCAGCACTTTCAAACTGAAAAGTAGCATTGGTTTCTGCTTGTCGGTATAGTTGATAGGTCTTATCATCTTCCAAAGAAATATCATTTATTTCAATAGATATGCCATGGTGTTGTTTGATAAGTGCCAATGCTGTTTTTAAAATGCTCAACGTTTTAAGGCCAAGAAAATCCATTTTAATTACACCGGCTTCTTCAATAGAATTTCCTTCTATTTGGGTAAGCCACAATTCCGATTCTTTGGAAGTGGCTACAGGTAAGAGTTCTGTAAGATCTTTGGGAGCAATAATGATGGCCGATGCGTGTATGCCTGTATTGCGGACAGAGCCTTCAAGTTTTTCTGCTTCTTTTAAAACTTTTGCTAGTTCATCGTTTCCATTATAAAACTCTCTAAGTTTTTTTATTTTTTCTATATCATCTGCTTGTAACTGTTCTTTTTCTTCTAATGATTTTTCGCCGCCTTTTGCCGCTTCTTTTGCGGTAATAGGGGCTGTAAGCAATCTTTTCAAATTCATACCCGGCCGCTCTGGTACGAGTCCAGATAGCGCTCGGCTTTGCTGCAGAGGCAAATCCATTACACGAGCCACATCTGCAATACTACTTTTCGCAGCCATGGTGCCGTAAGTAATGATTTGTGCTACTTGGTTTTTGCCATATTTTTCCACTACATAATCAATTACTTTTTGCCTTCCTTCATCATCAAAATCCGTATCAATATCGGGCATTGACTTACGTTCTGGATTTAAAAAACGCTCAAAAAGTAGATTGTATTTTATTGGGTCTATATTAGTGATTCCAATGCAATAAGCCACCACACTGCCAGCAGCAGAACCACGCCCAGGCCCTACAAACACGCCAATTTCTTTACCAGCTCTTATAAAATCACTTACAATAAGAAAATAGCCAGCAAATCCCATATCTCTAATAACGCCTAACTCAAATTGTATTCTTTCTTCTGTTGTAGGGGTTAGTATTTGGTATCTTTCTTTTGCGCCAGACCATGTAAGGTTGGCCAGGTATTCATCTTGCGTTTTAAAATTTGCAGGAACGGTAAAATGGGGGAGAAGTATGTCTCTTTTTAAATCCAACAGATCTATTTTAGAAACCACCTCATTGGTATTATCAATCGCTTCCGGCAAGTCATGAAACACTTCTGCCATTTGACTTTGTGTCTTTAAAAAAAACTGATCGTTGGGAAAAGCAAAACGTTTATTCTTGGTGGAGGCATCGTCATCGCCAAACTCCCTCATGGCTGGAGTGCTTTGTTTTTCGCCTGTGTTTATGCACAATAAAATATCGTGTGCATTAAAATCTTCTTGCTCTACATAATGGCTATCATTGCTGGCAATAACTTTTACATTGTATTTTTTGGCAAATTTTAGTAAGATATTGTTTACCTTATCTTGCTCAGCCATACCATGGCGTTGCAACTCTACATAATAATCTTCTTGAAAAATATTTAACCACCATTTAAATTCATTCTCACCTTCTTCTTCTCCTTTTTTAAGAATGGTTTGTGGTACAAGCGCTCCCAAACAGCAGGTAGTAGCAATAAGTCCTTCGTGGTATTTGTGTATGAGTTGTTTGTCTATGCGAGGGTATTTGCTGTACATTCCTTCTATGTAGCCGAGTGAAGTAAGCTTTACCAAATTTTTATAACCAATATCATTTTTTGCTAATAATATCTGGTGATTGCGAGGGTCTCTTTCCTCTTTGCTAAATGTTTTTCTGGTACGATCTGTTGTTATATAAAACTCGCAACCTACAATCGGTTTTACTTTGAGTGTACCATCTTCATTTTTATGTTTGTAGGCTTCTTTTACGAACTCAAATGCGCCAAACATATTGCCATGGTCACTTATAGCCAAAGCTGGCATACCATCTTTAATAGCTTTACTGTAAAGGTTTTTTATGGAAGCTGCGCCATCTAATAAGGAAAATTGTGTATGTACGTGTAAATGCGAGAAATTCATAATATAAAAAACTTTCTAAAAGTGAATGGCAGTATTTACAAATATCGTAATTATGTAAGTGAGTTTATGTATCGTTTTTCCACATAATTGTTTCATTTTAACAAAATCCTTCTCCCTTCTACATTTTAAAGAAAATAAAACCTTTATTTTCGCAAGGCTATTTTAAAAACACAACAAAAATCAAATGAAAAAATTATTCCTATTTATTGTTTTGATTTCCTTCTTTTCAATTGGTTCATTTGCTCAATACCCATCTTCAAAAATGACCGTATTGATAAAGGGAGGTAAAATAAAATTGGGTAAGAAAGAAGTAAGTAAAGATTGGAAATTGCAAACATTTACCGCTGTGCTAGATACATTCTCTCGAAAAAAAGCAGGATCTAATAGGGTTCACAGTTATGACAACATTGGATTTGCCCTTTTTGAACCAGCTCCCCAAAAGCTACCTTCTGGTTATGTGTCAGAATTTCAAGTATACCTCGATGCGGTTGAGGCAAACAATATAGTGCCAAAGGAATTTTATGAAGGAAAGCTAACAATTGAAAAAACAGATATAACCAGAAATACCACTATTGAAGATATACGCAAAAAGCTTAAAGACTACAAAGAGACAGAAAGTGATGAAAATGATAAATACCGCTTTTCTAAAGATGGAATTTATATTTACTTTTTGTACAATTCCAATAAAAAGTTGGGGAAAGTGACTGTTGGAAAAGACAAGACCTTGTAGTGTATTGGTAATCAATAAATTGTATTTTAACCTTGTTTTTTTCATCATTTTAGGTTACTTTTGCAACCAGCTACTTAAGAATATTATTATTAATTGATGTAGGACAAGATTTATAGAAAGGAAAATACCATTAGACAATCAAAGATTTATAGAAGCACAAATAACAAAAGATAAAGTCTTATACGTGTAAACCCAAATTTTACGTATGAAAAACTTGCTGTTTGTTTCTGTTGCGCTAAGCGTTTTTACAGTTACTCCA
>JANMGS010000632.1:0-5118 GCA_031374745.1 Ferruginibacter sp.
AATAGTCCCAAATAATTTGTGTAAATTTGAGTATCTAAATTTTTTAGTTATGGACACAGGTGTAATAAATATAGACCCCGAAATTTTAGGTGGCACTCCAGTTTTTTCTGGAACAAGAGTGCCAATTAAAAACCTTTTCGATTATTTAGAAACCGGTGACACTATCGAAATTTTCCTGGAAGACTTTGAAGGAGTAAGTGGGCATCAGGTTATAAAAGTGCTCGAAATGTCACAAAAATTAATTGAAACATCTTGAAATATTCTAAATGAAAATATTGCTTGACGAATGTGTTACTAAACGGTTAAAACAATACTTAGAAGAATTTGAAGGTTTTACAATAAGAGAATTAGCGTTGAGTGGATTTAAAATGGTATGTTGATGGCCTATTGTGTTTAAAATAAGTTTGACATTTTGTTGACTATAGATAAAAACCTAATGCATCAACAGAACCTCGACAAATACTCATTAACAATTGTTGTTTTTAATTGCTTTACAAGTAAAATCGAAGAGCTAATAACTTTTCTACCGTCCTTTAAATCGCAAGTTGGTACATTACAAAAACATAAAGCTTATATCATTGACAAATAGGACGGACATATTTAAAATCCTGTATGTTCGCTAAGTATATTTGTGCTACTAAAACCATTTCTATTCTACTGTGAAATCTAATCATTCCATTTCCTATTTGCTGGCAGCAACGCTATTTGTTTTTGCATCTTGCAGCTCTACAAAAAAAGCCAGCAAAAATGAAGCCCCTACAAAACCTACCAAAACTGTTGTAAATACCAAAGCAAAAACTTTTACCAAGCCATTAAACATAAATAGAAATGAGTTTGTAAAATATGCCAAAACATTTTTAGGTACGCCATACAAATATGGTTCCTCTACCCCGGCAAATGGGCTAGATTGCTCAGGATTTATACTGGTTGTATTTGCTCATTTCGATGTAAAAGCGCCCCGAACTTCCAAAGACTTTACCAATGAAGGGGTGGATGTAGATTTAAAAAATGCCAAACCAGGCGATATCATTTTATTTACAGGGTCGGATAATAGCACAGGCATTGTGGGTCACATGGGCATCATTACCATAAACAACAGCAATGGTACACAATTTATCAGTTCTACTTCGGGCAAAAATATTGGCGTGGTGGAAAGTAAATTATTGGGCTATTGGAAAACACATTTTGTGAAAGTGATACGATTGTTGGCCCCCTAAATCTGCCGTTAGGATTTAGGGAAGCCCCCTAATTCCCCAAACAAACCTCACCCCCGCCTCTCCAAAGTAGAGAAGCCACTCTCCTATTCTATAAATTCCTTTCAAAATATCACAAACCAAAGTCCCTCACCTGGAGGGACATGCCTGCCGGCAGGCTGGTTTAGGGAGGCATTCTACTTCCCCACAAAAACCGCCTTCCTTTTCTCCAAAAACGCTGTCGTTCCTTCTTTCATATCATCCGTCATAAAGCATTGCGAAAAAGCTTCTATCTCTTTATCATAACCGCTCTTGCCGTTTGTGTAGGCACTATCGCTCACTACGGCTACATTTACACATTCTATAATTTTTCCAATAGCGATGGGCGCTTTGCTCTGTATAATTTGTAAAATATCTTTGGTACGTTGCAATAAACTTTCGGCAGTAGTTACATGATTTACCAAGCCAAGTTGCAGGGCTTCGTTGGCATCTACCATGTGGGCCGTCATTTGCAACTCCATGCTTTTGCCTTTGCCTACCAATTGTGTAAGCCTTTGGGTACCGCCATAGCCAGGTATAAGACCAAGGTTTACTTCGGGCTGACCAAACTTTGCATTCTCACTACACAGCCTAAAATGACAAGCCATTGCAAGCTCGCAACCACCGCCAAGCGCAAAACCATTTACGGCCGCTACTACCGGTTTATTGCTATTTTCAATTTTAAAAAAAACATCCTGCCCTCTTTTGGATAATGCCATTGCTTCGGCCAGATCCAACCCACCAAACTCAGTAATATCGGCCCCTGCCACAAATGCCTTGGCACCAGCACCTGTGATGATGGCCGATTTTATTTCATCATTGTTCAGCACTTCTGTCATGGCATCGTCCAAGTCTGTAAACACATCTTTGTTTAGTGCATTTAATTTATCGGGTCTGTTGATGGTAATGATGGCTGTGCCGTTTTCTATTTCAAAAAGAATGGTATCGAAATTCATGATGGTAATTTTTATGTTTTCGAAGATAAGACATTCTATAACTTTACAGCATGACTTTATTAAACATTATTAGCTACACGGGCATATTTGTATTTGCACTGACTGGGGCGCTAAAGGCAAGGAAATTTAAAATGGATATTTTTGGTGGGTTAGTGGTGGCATTTGCTACAGCTTATGGAGGTGGTACCATCAGGGATTTACTTATTGGTATAAAGCCGGTAAATTGGATAAACGATTACTTTGCTTTGGTATTGGTTTTTGCCGGTGCCGTTATTACTTTTTTAGTAAAAGAAGGCGTAAACAAATTTAGAAAAACCATTTTTTTTAGTGATGCGTTGGGCATAGGATTGTTTACAGCGGCAGGCATAGAAGTAGCGCTTCGCAATGGTGTAAATGATGTTTACTCTCTTATCATGGGCGTTATTTCTGCTACATTTGGAGGATTGATTGCAGATATCTTTTGTAATGATGTACCCAGTCTTTTCAAAAAAGGCGAGTTGTATGCTACGGCTTGCGCCATTGGTGGGGGTATTTATTTGTTGTTAAAAAACACAGCAATACATCAAGATGCAAACCTGATTATTTGTGTATTGTTGGTGTTGTTAATAAGGATTTTTTCTAAAAAGAATAGTTTGGAGCTTCCTAATATTTAAGTAACAACAAAATTATTTGGGGGGCTGTGATCAGCATACAATAATTAAGCAGTAATTGCTGCTGTCTGCACTACTCCTCGTCGCTCGTTCCTCGCTCCTGTGGGGTAGTGCTGCCCATCTGCCAGCCTTTCAACAGTAGTTCATTGGGCAACAATACTGCGAAGATCAATGTAAAACATTAGCACATTTATATACAATTATACCCAACATGAAAATAATTTAACACAAATGCCAACAATAAAAATACTAATGCAACTATTTTTAGTTTATAAATGTATAACCAAAATGCAATCAACGTAATTAACAACACATCCAAAGGATAACTTACACTTGGCAATTGTGTACCCGCCCAAATTAAATTTATAGAAAATAAAATCCTACAGGCCCACTCTACAAATTTATTGTCGTAGAAAATTATTTTTCTCAAAATAAAATTATTTAGTTCTTAGTTTTTCCAACTCCGTTATATCTAAAATATCTTTTGGTCTTCTTGCCAATAATTTCATTTCTTTTAAAATAGGATAAGGGACTATATTCATAGAAATATCAGAAGTAATTTGAAACACATCTTTACTTAAATATGCTTCATCGAATGACAAAGAATGATGTACTACTGTCAAAACATCAATATCATTTCCTTCTGTCCCAAAATTCCCAATGAAAGGAATGGTAAAATCTTCATTTTGCAAAATTGAAACTTCGTTTTCCGAATATTTCATACACAACAATGTATTTATAAAAAGGATTTTATTTTCGTTTGTAGGTGCAATCCAAACATCCATATCGGCGGTATTCCTATTATACCCATGATAATTTACCGCATAGCCTCCAATGAGCATATATTGCAAATTATTTTGCTGTGCACATTTTAAAAACAATAAAAACTCATCATTGAGTATGTCCATTTGTCTTTATTATTATTCTCCGAGTGGTATCAATATTTTTCTTGAAAAGCTTAGTATTCTTTTGCATTTTATGTAAAATTTCAAATCGTTGTAATACGGTCGTATTTTGCATCTCTCTAAAGGCAAATTCATTTTGCTCCTCAAACGATTTAAATATTTTTATGCGCTTTTCCATAATTCACTTCAGCGATATCTCAAAGTTAAAAAATAACAATTGACTTAAAAATCCCTATGCTCCGCTACCCAATTCTTTATATAACCTGTTATCTCATCAAAGGTAGCTCCGGGCGCAAATAGTTTTCCAGCGCCCATTTCGTTGAGCGCTTTTATATCATCTTCGGGAATGATGCCTCCGCCGGTAAGCAACACATCGTTCATTCCTTTATCCTTTAACAACTTCATTATTTTTGGGAAAACCGTCATGTGTGCGCCGCTGAGTATGCTAATGCCTATTGCATCTACATCTTCTTGTAATGCAGCATTTACAACCATTTCGGGCGTTTGGCGTAGCCCAGTATAAATCACTTCCATACCTGCATCCCGCAGGGCCGATGCAATTACTTTTGCGCCACGGTCGTGCCCATCTAAACCTACTTTGGCTACCAATACTCTTACGGGTCTATTTAATGTTTTGCTCAATGTTTACCATTTTGAAAGTGTAAATGTAATTCAAATTACTGTTTTATGTTTTAACATTTCTATTTTTTAAGGTTGGGTTACTTTATTATGGAAAATTGTATTCATCAGTGTCTTATACAAACACATTCTTTTACCATATTTTAAAACAACCTACATGAGAAATTACTTATTGCTCACAGCCATTCTATGCAGTTTACTGGGCTGCCAACAATCCCAGCAAAATGAAAAAAGCATAGACCAACAAGTACAAAGATCTCCCATTTCTTCCTCCGCTGCTGTAGAAAACAACAAAGACCCACAAAGAAAATTTGTACGCACTGCCGATGTAAAGTTTAAAGTAAAAGACGTAATAACCGCCACGTATGATATTGAAAACATTTGTACTGCGCATGATGGTTTTGTAACTTTTACAAACTTAACCAGCAATATAGATGAACATACCCAAACAGCGGTAAGTGCCGACTCCCTATTGGAAACTACTTTTTACACCGTTACCAATTCCATCATCTTGCGGGTACCCAATACAAAACTGGATACCACTTTAAAAGATATTGCAAAAAATATAGACTATTTAGATTACCGAATTATAAAGGCAGATGATGTAGTTTTACAAATACTTGCAAACGACTTTACAAAAGCAAGGGCTACCAAAAACGCCTATAGGATTACCAATGATATAGACAACAATAATAAAAAAATAGACGAGGTAGTACTAGCCGAAAATGAAGCATTG
>JANMGS010000643.1:0-1699 GCA_031374745.1 Ferruginibacter sp.
GATCTTCTTGATTTATCCAACAGTAGTTTGGTTACTAAGCAAATAATATTAATTCCAAAATCAAAATTGCTGCAAGAAATTCTTATTCAGCAAAAGATAAGTGCAATAAGAATTAAAGGCGATACCACAGAATATAAAGCAGACAGTTTTAAGGTAGGCCCCAATGCAAGTGTACAGGATTTGCTGAAACGATTGCCCGGTTTGCAGGTAAATGCCAATGGAGAAATTACTGCACAGGGTCAAAAAGTAGAAAAAATATTGGTGGATGGTGAGGAGTTTTTTAGTGATGACCCAGCTGTTGTTTCTCAAAATCTCAGAGCCGATATTGTTAAAAATGTGCAGGTGTTTGATAAAAAAAGTGAGCAAGCTGAGTTTACAGGTGTAGATGATGGCGTAAAGTCAAAAACAATTAATCTTGAATTAAAGGATGATAAAAAGAAAGGTTTCTTTGGCAAACTGGAAGCCGGCACTGATTTTAATAAATACCATACTGGAAAAGGAATGATCAATTCCTTTAAGAAGAAACAAAAAATAGCAGCTTATATTACTAATAACAACACAACTTTTGAGGGACTCAACTGGAGGGAGCAACAAAACTTCGGATCATCTAATAACAGCAATATGGAAATATCTGATGATGGCGGAATGATGTTTTGGAGTGAGGGTGATGATTTTAGCCGTGGGCAAGGTTTGCCACAATCAACAACAGCGGGGTTAACTTATTTAAACAAATGGGACAAAGATAAAAACAGTATTAACGGAAGTTTTCAATTGAACGATCAAAATGTAACAGGGCGCAACGGAAGCATTACAAAAACCATTTTACCCGATACAACTTTCTTAAACAACACAACCGAAAATTTTACAACTTTCAGAAACCGAAAAAAAATTACTGGTATTTATGAATGGCAAATAGACTCAAGCAGTAGTATTAAATTTAAAGCAAATGGCTCGCTCATTAATGGTAGAAAAAATAATTCGTATACTGGTCAATCACTAAGCGAAGAGAATACAGTTATCAATTCCACTAAACGAAATTTAACCAGCGAAACAGAAAATCAAGATTTTACTTCTGAAATTACATGGCGTAAAAAATTAAAAAAGAAAGGACGAACCATTAGTCTTATAGGTAACTGGAGCAACAACTTAAAAACTGGTGATGGTTTTTTATTGGCAGAAAATGAATTTTATAATAAACTCGGGGGGCTAATAACACAACAAGACATTGATCAGAAAAAAACCAATGATGAACAACAACAAAATGTACAAACCAACTTTGTATATACTGAGCCATTAAGTAAAAAGTTGTTTTTAGAACTCACCTACCGCAATGCTTTTAACCGATCAAACGCAGAACGGAACACACTTGAAAAACCTGGAGTGAATAGTGCTTATGATAAAATTATTGATTCGCTCAGTAACCATTTCTTATTTAAAACTACCGACCATGCAGCTGGTTTTTCATTTAGATATATTGAAAAGAAATATACTCTTACCATTGGCTCATCTGTAGGCCGTACAGTGTTTGAGTTAAATGAGTTACGTAAAAACGAACAACGTTCAGTGGCGTTTACCAATTTATTACCCAAAGCTATTATTAAGTTTACACCTAAGAAGCAACAGAATTATTCACTCTCCTATAACGGAAATACGCAAAACCCCACTCTGCAACACCAGCAAACTCAACAATTGGTGGCGG
>JANMGS010000646.1:0-6322 GCA_031374745.1 Ferruginibacter sp.
CAGGCAGTGGCTGTATCCCAATAAGCATTAAAAAAAATAGTACAAATACAGAAGTTATTGCCATAGATATAAGTGATGCGGCTATTGCAGTTGCCAAAAGGAATGCCATTGCAAATGAAGTGAATATTGATTTTAGAAATATTGATTTCTTAAGCGAAGAAAATTACAATGCACTTCCCAAATTTGATCTAATCATTAGCAATCCCCCATACATACCCGAAGACGAGGAAAACATTTTAGACAAAAATGTAACGCTGCACGAGCCGCACATAGCCTTGTTTGTACCACAAAATGACGCATTGATTTTTTACAAAAAAATAGCTTTATTTGCCGATACTCATCTAAATAAAAATGGAAAAATAATGGTAGAAATACATGAAAATTTAGCCAAAGAAACTGCCGCAATTTTTACAGAGAAAAAATATGTGGTGGAAATAAAAAAAGACATGCAAGGGAAAGAACGCATGCTAATTATTTATCGCTACCCGTAACAGTAGCAGATGTGGTTGCACCCAATTTTCGAGCCACTTTCATTACACGTACAATTTCTCCCCATTGTGCAATAGAATCTGCATTGATAACAACTGCAGGTTTTATACTATCGCCTTCCTTTATAAATTTTCGTAGGGCAGATTCCAACGAATCGTGTATTATTTTAGTAGATCCAACGAAAATATTTTTATCCTTATCTACACTTACCACCACCGTTTGTTTTTGTTTGGTATCGCTCTTTGCTTTGGGCACACTCATCTTTATCACATTGGGATTTGCCAAGGTAGATATCATTAAAAAGAACATGAGCAATATAAACAGGATATCGTTCAATGGCCCAGTGTCCACTTCATTGTGATCTTCTCTATATTTATTTTTTCTTAAAGACATTTGGGTTAAAAGTTGTAAGTAAAAAGTTGTAAGTCTATTGTCTCAAATCTTGTTTCTAATATCTACCTAGTTGGTTCTTGCAAAATATCTATAAACTCACTACTTGCAGCTTCCATTTTATTGGCACACCTGTTTATTTGTGTATCCAAAAAGCTATAACCCAAGTAAGCAAGCATACCTATGATTAAACCGCTTGCAGAAGTTATCAATTTAATATACATCGCATCCGCTATTTGGCTGATGGATGGGTTGCTAATCGTAGCAAACTCTTTCAATAAAATAACCAAACCTACAATGGTACCTACAAACCCAAACAGAGGTGCAATACGTGCTATAACGGAAAGGATGTTTAAGTTTTTTTCCATTTTATATAATTCCAACTTACCTACACTATCCATACTTTTTTCTATCGCATCTATTGGTTTTCCTATTCGTTGAATCCCTTTATCTATCATTCTACTTACCGGATTATTTTTATTTTTTGCTAAGCTACGAGCTGCGGACACATTACCTCCTGTAATTTGATCTCTTATGATACTCATAAAATTTTCATCATCAGCATTGGCTTTTTTTATTACCAATAATCTTTCTATAAAAACATATACCGCCAGTGCAAATAAAATACCTAGCGGAATCATCAGTGGTCCACCTTTGCTTAACATGCCAAAAACGGTTTCTGCTTTTGCTGATGCTGCCGTTGTAGCCGCTGCACTATCTACTTGTAAAAAGATATCAAACATATATTTTGTTGGGTTCTTTGGTTATTGCTTTAAATCAAATATCATTCTGTTTGCAATAAAACGAAAGATTATTAAAATACGCAAAAGAAATTGTTAATCTTAAAAAAGCCTCGCAAAAGCGAGGCTGTTGAAAAAATCTATTTATTGTCTTGCAGTTGCTGCATTGCCATGATTTGTCGCATCGTCTTTTCCATTCCATCGCTGCTTCCATCCAGAAAAATAACATTTCCTTTTCCATATTCTGCAAAGTTTTTTATGGCTTCTACCCACATACTAAACAAAATTACATTGGTGTCAAGGTTTGCTTGTTTCATTTCGGATGCTGCCGAACTCATACCACGTGCTACTTCTTCACGAAAGAGTGCCACGCCTTGCCCACGCAATTGGGCCGCTTGTCTTTCTGCTTCTGCAGCAATCTTTATTGCATTACCTTCTGCTTCTGCCGCTTTTGTTTTAGTAATTAATAAAGCCTGTCCTTCATTTTCTGCAGCCGCTTTTAAGTTATTACTCGCTACTACCTTACTCATACTGGTAATAATAGCTTCGTCAAACGTTATATCATTTATTTGCAAATCTTGTAAATGATAACCCCAACTTTCGAGCTGAAGATCTACTTGTTCTTTTACATTCTCCACAATATCCCTTCGCACATTCAACACTTCTGCTTGTTTTTTGGTCGATACAAATGCACGAATGCTTCCCTCTACTGTACGAATAAGTGCTTGCATCAAATCTTTGTCGCTAATGAATTTAAAAGCTACATTTTTGATCGTTTCTTCGTCAATATTCAATACTGAATACAACAGCATGCTTTTAAAATACACATTTGCCTGGTCTACCGTTACAGCCTGAAACTCCAACTCTACGGAACGATTTTGAATACTTACTTTTTTGTAAATCTGTTCTAGAAACGGTATTTTAAAATTAAGCCCTGGTCGCATTATACGGCGGTATTTTCCAAACATGGTTACTACACCAATTAATCCCTGGTTTACGGTTACAAAACAACCTAATAACGCAGCCGCTATAAGTATGAGCGCCCAATAATCTTTTAAGAATTGCATAATATTTTATTTGTGAAGCAAGTTAATGGTATTTTTCTATTTATAACAAATCAAAAGAATCAAAAATTTTTATTTGCTATTTATTATTCACCAGCGCTTCGTAAAACCTGTTTTGAGATAAGGCAGAAGCACTGAGTGCATGATGAATTTGGAGATAATCTTTTATTTTATCTGCCATCTGGTCATCAAATATCCTTAAGATTAATTTTACGCTAGGGTGGTGCGAACGGGCGTTCAACCCGATCTCAAGATTCAAAGAGTCATTATTTATTACAGATATCAAAGCCTTTGCATTTAGCACATTTACATCTTGCATCACTTTGGGCAATTTTGCATCACCAATATAAACTTCTGCCCCTAGCTGCCTAAAATAATCTATGTGATTTGAATGTTCATTTTGCTCTACAACTATAACTTTTTCATTTTTTTGAAGCAATTCTTCTACTATAAAATAACCCAAACGGCCAAGCCCGCATACGATTACATGATTTTCGAGTGTGTATTTTTTTCTACCCAGTTCTAATTGAATTCTTGTTTTTAAATATTTATCAATCATCAGGGAAAATATCATCCATATAGAAATGGAGGAACTAAGTATAAGTATAATCCCTACAACTTTACTCAATGTAGATGATTGTGCCAAGTTAATATCTCCATAACCCACAGAAGCCGCAGTTACAACCACAAAATAAAATGAATTTATCCATGTTAATCCTTCATAAAAGTGAAAAAACATGACTGCAGAAAACAACATACTAATAAAAAATAGCAACAGCTTTTGAATCAACGAAGGTTTCGTTTTTGCTATGTGCTTTCTTTCTAATAATACTTTTGCATTTATTTCATCTCTGCTTACTTCTATGTTTAGTTGATCTACAAAACTAGGAGCGGCAATCTTTGCTGGGTTTAATATGGTTAAATTGATACGGTCTTTTTGTAAATGTGGTATCAGGTTTTCGTTAAACAATGAAGCTGTAATTGGAATATCTGTAACCAAAGAGATAAGTGAGATGATTAATTGCAAATTATTTTCATCTTTATCTTCTAGCAAATAAACCATTGCCAAAGAACTAAGGTCAATTTTTTCTATATAATTACTGAGGTTTTCTATAAGGGAAACAGAATCTGTTTCTTCATTAATATCTTCAATATTACTATGTAATATTTCATAGCCATGTTTAGCTAACTGTTTTTTTAACCGAAAAGCCAAATGGCCTGCACCTAATATGAGTACTATATTTTTTTTCATAATTGTTAGCTACAATAAAGGTATTAACTTAGTTGTACAAAGTTTTTTGATTTGCTATATTTATTTAAAATTATGATTCAATGGATAAAAAAGAACTATGGCTCAGGCTAAAAAATTATCATTTTGACAACCTAGTTGCACCAAATTTACTGGAGAAAATTACGCAGGCTTTTGGTGGTGTAGATGCATCTACAAAAGCTTTTGCAGATAAAATAGCCAGAAAACATGGCGGCAGCAAAGGTTTTGCTTTAAAGGCAGTTTTGGAATATAAAAAATTTGTGTTCCTTGGAGTTACCAGCGACTTTCAAGTTACGCCTCCTAAATTTATAGACATAGTATGGCATGAGCATATTCTGTTTACCAATGGCTACCGAGATTTCTGTGAAAGTGTAATCGAATACAAATTTGAACACCATCCTGAATTGATATTTATTGATGAAGAAACAAGCAGGTACAATGAGCAATATTTATCTACATTGGAACTCTACATAAAAGAATTTGGCAAACTGCCTCCTACTGCAATATGGGATATTACCAAATTTGACAAGGAAAAAATATTGGACAAATTAAATGCAGCCAAACAAAAAAAAGTAACGTCTGATTCTTATTTTAGCAATGACAGTGGCTATGTACCTTTGTACGAAAGTTTTGATGCTTCGGAAACCAGCGGAAATTCCTTTCCCGAATTTGGTGGTTTTGATGGAGGAAGTACAGAAGGAGGAGGTGCAACTGGCGGCTGGGATGATGCTAGTGACGGAGGTGCTGATAGCAGTAGTGACGGAGGTAGCGATGGAGGAAGCAGTTGTAGCAGCAGTTGTGGTGGCGGTGGTGATTAATTTACCGTTTTATTATTCACCTTCATATAATGTTACTTCAATTGATTTCACCACTCGATTATCTGTTATAAAAACCAATTGTGTTCCTGCATCATAATCGCTCAAGGTTATATATTGGATTTTATCTTTTGCGTTACCCTTTTCTTTATAGTACCAATCGTTGTAAATGTTCAAACTGTATTTATCATAAGCAGCCAAAATTTCGGCTTTTGTATTGTTTATACCAATCCCACTTTTTGTTTTCAATTTTGTGTTCGAAGACGAAACGATATAAACTTCCCATACTACTGGCGCTTTCACATTTTCATTGTATCTTTTAGCAAGGCTTAAAACATAATACACTTTTTCAAAATTTACTTTAACAGTGTCTAAATAATTGTCCACAACATGGCTAATTTTAAGTTTTTGCCCAATCAGTTTTTCTATTTCCGCCACCGTTGTTTTCAATTTAAAAACACCCATTCGCATGGTGCTGATATTATTTGCATCTTGTGCTAGTAAAGTAGGATTACAGAATAATAAAGAGACGAGTGCAAGGGAAAAAATTTTCATATTTAAAATTTTATTGTTCAAATTGCAAATCCAATTGCCCACTGCCCACTGCTCCCGCAGAATTGCGGGACCCAATGCCCACTGGCAACTGACCACTGACCACTGCTCCCGCAGAATTGCGGGACCATCTGCCAACTGCTAGCCTTCCTCCCAAATCATACACAAATGCACAATTGTTTCTGCAGCTTTCATCATATCATTCACACCTATCCATTCTTGCTTGCCGTGTATGTTTTGCATGCCTGTAAAAATATTGGGGCATGGTAAACCCATGTAGCTCAAACGGCTTCCATCTGTACCGCCTCTTATATTTTCTTGAATAACTTTTAAGCCAGCTCTTTCAATTGCTTTTGCAGCATTTGCTACTACTTGCGGATGTAGATCTAGCACTTCTTTCATGTTTCTGTACTGTTCCGTTTCTGCATATTCCATAGTGGCACCCTTGTGTTTTGCAACAACTGTTTCTGCAATACTTTTTAGTCGTGCGTGGTGGCTCAACAAACCATCTCTTGTATAATCTCTTACAATAAAACCAACCGTAGCTTTTTCAGCAATGCCATTTACAGAAACAGGATGCACAAAGCCTTCCCGCTTCTCTGTAGTTTCGGGGCACCATTCATTTTTAGGTAATGCGTCCAATATTTCGCCTGCTATTTTTATGGCATTTACCAATTTATTTTTTGCGTAGCCTGGGTGGGCAATTACGCCATTCACCGTTATGGTTGCCCCGTCTGCACTAAACGATTCATCTTCCAAGCTGCCGGCTTCTCCCCCATCGAGTGTATAGCCAAATTGAGCGCCTACTTTTTGCATATCTATTTTGGCTACCCCTTTTCCTACTTCTTCATCGGGTGTAAATACAATTTTAATATCGCCATGCTTAATGGTTGGGTTATCTATTAAAAATTATGATGGCAGCGATATACAATTGCCAGATGATGCAACACAAATATTATCAGTGGCAAAATCGCCTTATTTAAAAGAACATATTGGTGGCGA
>JANMGS010000705.1:0-8442 GCA_031374745.1 Ferruginibacter sp.
GAAGGAGATTTTCTGGCATTTTACAACGCTGGCGCCTACGGGTTTGAAATGAGCAGCAATTTTAACAGCCGCTTAAAGCCTGCAGAAGTGATGGTAGAAAATGGAGAAGCAAGGGTGATAAGGCGGAGGGATGTGTTTGAAGTTTTGTTGAGGGGGCAGGTGATGTAATTAGCAAAGCCGCAGAATTTTCTGCGGCTTTTTTCTGCACTTATTTTCTCAAAACAAATCATCCCCTACGACCTCATTACTTACTATACTAATCGAATGCTCATTTTGTTTTACACCATACAATGTTATTAGAGTTATAAAAATATTTTTTTTAGTTTTTGTATTGGTTTTAAATATTTCCCGCTTATCTCTTAAGTTATCTGCGTATTGTTTTGTTATTTCAAAAGGAGCGTTGTAAAATTTCATTTCGCACATTGATATACAATTGTCTGCTCTATCTATTAATAGATCTATTTGTGCTCCTTCATCTAATTTTGTCCCTTTTTTTACCCATGAATAGTCATTACTTGCTATACCGCTAATACCAAGTTTATATTTTATTTGCGCAGTATGTTTCAAGCAAATGGTTTCAAATGCATAACCACACCATATTCTGTAGGGTTGTTTGCTAAAAACAGTTGTCCAGTCCGTTATTTTACTTTTGTACATAAACTTAAAATAGAACAGGCTAAACTCGTCTATTAGCCTATATAATTTATCTTCTGATGTTTTGTTTATCGGAAAAATTTGGGTTACAAAACCACACTCAATTAATTCGTTTAGCAAAACTGTAGTGCCACCACCGCTGCTCAATCCTGTTGCTGCAATTATTTCTTGTCTTGTAAGTCCTCTATTTTTTTTAGCTAAAGCAGTTACAATTTCTATATGTAAATGTGCATTTTTAAACAAGGAGGCATACAAGTTATTAAACTCGTTTTTTAAACTTGCTTTTTGTGTAAAGCAAAGCTCATTTATAATTTGCACTACACTTTTTCCTTTCTTTATATCCTTGTAATAAAATGGTACACCGCCAATGCACATGTATAATTCAATGATATCTTTTTTTGAAAGCTGGATATTTTTTGAAATTAAATACTCGTTCGTTTCTGCTAATGTAAATGGAAAAAGCTGAATCGTTTTTGTAACTCGATTGTGTAAACCACCTCGGTTATTAATTACCTTATTAATAATCCAAGATGCTGCGGAGCCACATATCGTTAAAATAATATCATCTCGTTTGCTGCAAAACTGATTCCAAAAATTATCCAGCGCAGCTAAGAAACCAGATCGGGGCGTATCAAACCAGGATATTTCGTCTAAGAATATCACTTTCTTTTTTTTGCCTTTTAAAGAGAGTATATATTGTTTTAGATAAGCAAATGCTTTTAACCATGTTTTGGGTGGTGTTGAAAATTGTAGGTTGGGCATTAGCTCTAATAATACCAACCAAAAGTTTTCCAGTTGTTGCTCCATTACATTTTCATGAATACCACTTGCTTCAAAAATTATATGGGACTCATACACTTGTCTAAGTAAATATGTTTTACCAATTCTCCGCCGCCCATACATGGCTAAAAACGCTGGGCTATCAGATTTCAGTAGGTTTTCTAGTATTTCTACTTCATCTTTTCTTCCTGCAACTTTCATTTGAAAAAATTTATAGTTCGCCAAATGTAGTATATTTTACATTAAGTTGGCGAATTATAAAATCTATAGTTCGCCAAGTTGTACAAAATTTATATCAACTTGGCGAACTATAAATAATATTGAATAACCATAAAAACATTCATTTGAACGTTTTGTGCCTTTTGCCTACTTTTATTTTTGAACTGAGTGGTTAAAAATTCCCTAAAACCATCAAAACAAAAAAACATTTTTTGAAATATCAAAAATTCTTCTAACATTTACGTAAGCAATTTTATTGCCCTCAACAACACATAAAACTACCACCATGTCTTCCTTTAAAAATTTTGCTAACCGCAATTCTTTTGCGCCAGCATTTTTATGCCTTTTTGCTATTGTATTACTTACCAATTCCTGCAAGAAAAACAACAACCAACAATGGATTGATGTAGACCCAGCTTTTTCAAAATATGTAGAGGCTTACACAACAGGCATCGTTTCTAAAACAAGTAGCGTACGGGTACAACTGTCCACAGATGCAGCTACTACGCATACGGTAGGCCAGCCTGTAAGCGATAAGCTTTTTGAACTTTCTCCAGCAGTAAAAGGAAAAGCCTCGTGGATAGATGCAAGAACCATTGAATTTAAACCAGAGAAAAATTTAGAAGCAGATAAATTATACAAAGTAAATTTTAACCTTGGTAAAGTAACCAAAGTGCCTGTAAAATATGAAATGCTGGCTTTTAATCTTCAAACAGTAAAGCCATCTTTTAAAGTAAATATAGATGGTTTGAGGGCGGATGCTACCAAAGATAAAATGTTTTTGAATGGAGAAGTAGTAACTGCCGATGTGGAAGATGGCAAAGAATTGGAGAAAGTGTTGACAGCTTCGCAAAATGACAAAGCGTATAAAATTATATGGCAACATAATAATGGAGGAAAAACACATGGATACACTATTAATGGAATTGTACGAAGTAAGGTAGCAGAAACGCCTCTTACCATTAAATGGAATGGAAAGCCAATGGATATTGCTGTTGCAGGCGAAGAAATTTTGAAAGTGCCAGCGGTAGGCGATTTTAAAGTACTTAGTGTAACACCTGTAAATGACGCACAACAATATGCGTCCGTAAAATTTAGTGAGCCAATAGCAATAGGCCAAGACCTTACAGGGTTAGTGACCATAAGCAATGAGCCTGACGTTTCGTATACAATCAATGGAAGCGAAGTAAAATTATTTTCGGGTAAGTCCCTCGAAGGAAATTATACTGTGAATGTGAATGCAGGTATAAAAGACAGTTGGGGAGAGTCATTGGCCAATGGGTTTACTTCAAATCTTGTTTTCGAAAACAAGAAACCTTCTGTAAAAATTTTAGGGAAAGGTAATATTTTACCCTCGTCGGGTAAATTGGTATTGCCTTTTGATGCCATCAATCTAAATGCGGTGGACATAAGTATCATTAAAATATTTGAAAACAATGTGCCTCAGTTTTTGCAACAAAACGACATTGGTGGCGAGCAAGAACTACGTAGGGTAGCAAAACCAATTGTGCAAAAAACACTAAGGTTAGACGATGACAAAACATTGGACTTGCATACCAAACAACGCTTTTCGCTCGATGTAGATAAATTCCTAAAAACAGAGCCAGGTGCAATTTACAGGGTTACCATTGGCTTTAGGCCGGCTTATTCCTTGTATTCAAAAATGGCGTCCGATACCTTGGCAACGGAAGAAAACAACGATGAAGAATATTTTGAGGATGAGGGCAGTTACAACGGTGGAACTGGTAATGATGATGACGATGCTTTTTGGGATTCTTATGACAATTACTATCCAAGAGGCTACAATTGGGAAAGAAGAGATGATCCCACGAGCCGTTCCTATTTCAACAAAGATAGATGGGCATCTAGGAATATATTGGCAAGTAATATTGGGCTTACAGCAAAAAGGGGCAACGATAATTCGTTGATGGTAGCAGTGAGTAGTATCATAAGTACCGAGCCAATAGGTGGAGTAGATTTGATCGTAATGGATTATCAAAACCAGGTTATAGGGAAAGCAAATAGCAGTAGCGATGGTTTTGCAACAGTTGATTTAAAACAAAAACCCTATTTGCTTATTGCAAAAAAAGGAACAGAAAGAGGGTATCTAAAATTAGATGATGGAAGCTCCCTTGCACTCAGCCGTTTTGATGTGAGTGGCGAAGAAATAAAAAATGGAATTAAAGGATTTATTTTTGGAGAGCGGGGTGTATGGAGACCAGGCGATAGCCTTTTCATCAATTGTATTTTGGAAGATAAGACAGGCAATTTACCAAAAGATATGCCCGTAGAATTTAACCTTATTTCCCCGCAAGGGCAGCTCTATAAAAAGCTCGTACAATCCAATGGGGTAGATGGGTTTAATATTTTTAAAACTACTACAGAGGCATCATCGCCTACCGGTAATTGGTTGGTGCGCATAAAAGTGGGAGGAGCCGTTTTTGAAAAAAGAATAAAAATAGAAACGGTGATGCCCAACCGGTTGAAAATAAATATTGATTTTGGAAAAGATCCTTTGCTAGGGGTAAACAGCAGCAACAAAGGCACCATCAATTCTATGTGGTTGTTTGGTAGCCCTGGCAAAAATTTGAAAGCAAAAATAGATGCATCCTTGAGTGCACGAACAACCAGTTTTACAAAATTCCCTGATTTTGAATTTGATAATCCTACCTCCAATTACAGCACACAAATAAAAACGATTTTTGATGGTAGTTTAGATGAAAACGGTAACGCACCAATAAATCCAAATTTTCAAATAGATGGTGCTGCTCCAGGCATGCTTACTGCAAATTTGTTTACCAAAGTTTTTGAACCTGGAGGGAGTTTTAGTATTGATAATATAAGTATGCAATACAGCCCATACAAATCCTATGCAGGGTTAAAAATGCCCGATGGCGAAAAGCCGTTTAACTATTTGCTCACAGGTAAAACGCATGCAGTACAAATTGTAGATGTAGATGAAAAAGGAAATTTACTTACAGGCACACAAGAAGTAGAAGTGCAGTTTTATAAAATTCAATGGCGATGGTGGTGGGATGAAAATGGAAATAACCTAAGCAATTTTACACAAGACAATTATAATAAACTTATAAGCAAAGCAGATGTTTCTCTTAGCAATGGAAAGGGATCTTGGTCTTTTAAAACGGGCGATAGTGAGTGGGGCCGGTATCTTATTTTGGTAAAAGATAAGTTGAGTGGCCACATGACAGGTAGTGCCTTTTATGTAGATGAGCCGGGCTGGCAAAGTCGTTCTGGTAACGATGACCAAAGCGCAGCTAGTATGCTTTCTTTTAGCAGCGATAGGGAAAAATACAATGTAGGCGATGAAATAAAATTGACAGTGCCATCTGCAAAGGGAGGAAGACTATTTGTGAGTCTAGAAAGTGGCAGTAAAGTTGTAAAAACTTTTTGGCAAGAATCTACGCAAGGGCAAACAGTTGTAAAATTTAAAGCAGATGCCAGCATGGCACCCAATATTTATGCTACCATAAGTTTATTGCAACCACATGCACAAACAATAAACGACTTGCCCATTCGCATGTATGGCTCTATACCCATTTTTGTAGAAGATAAAAATACGGTACTAAGCCCGCAAATAAATATGCAAGCAAGTGTGCGACCCGAAACAAATGTATCGGTAAGTGTGAGTGAAAAAAGCGGCAAAGAAATGACTTATTGTATTGCCGTAGTTGATGATGGATTGCTTGATCTTACTCGTTTTAAAACCCCCAATCCTCATGCTGCATTTTATGCAAGGGAAGCGCTGGGTGTAAAAAGTTTTGATATGTACGATTTGGTTATTGGTGCATGGGGTGGAGATTTGGAGCGTATCTTAACCATAGGTGGTGATGAAGATGCAGGACCTGTAAAAGAAAAAAAGGCCAACCGTTTTAAACCCGTTGTAAAATATCTTGGTCCATTTACATTACGCAGTGGGCAAACACAAACGCAAACTTTTATGATGCCAAATTATATTGGCTCTGTTAGAACCATGGTAGTAGCGGCACATAAGGGCAGTTATGGTTTTGCAGAAAAAACAGTAACGGTAAAGAAGCCATTAATGGTATTGGCTACGATGCCTCGTGTGCTTGCGCCTGGCGAAATGATCAAATTGCCTGTTACCGTTTTTGCAATGGAAAATAATATAAAAAATGTAAACGTAACCATGCAACCAAATAGTTTCTTAGAAATTATTGGCCCTGCTTCACAAACACTAACTTTTGAAAAAACTGGGGAACAACTGGCATACTTTGATGTAAAAGTTAAAAATGCAACTGGCATAGGAAAAATGAAAGTAAGTGCAAGTAGCAACGGTGAAAAGGCAACGGATGAAATAGAACTGGATGTGCGCAATCCAAATCCGATAATTACAACTGTGCAACAAATAACATTGGCGCCAGGCCAAAAATGGGACGCTGCTGTAATGCCTATTGGTGTTGCTGCGTTAGGTACTTCTGTAATGGAAGTATCCAGTATTCCGTCTATGAACTTGCAAAAGCGTTTGAGCTATTTGATAGAATATCCGCATGGTTGTATAGAACAGACTACATCAGCCGTGTTTCCACAATTGGTATTAAATCAATTGACAGATTTGTCCGATTTTCAAAAAGCAACTATTGATAAAAATATAAAAGCGGCCATTGCCAAAATAAATAATTTTCAAAGGCCTGATGGTGGTTTTGGATATTGGCCCGGTGCCAGTGAAAGTGATGATTGGGGTAGTACGTATGCAGGGCACTTTTTGATAGAAGCACAGAACAATGGTTATATGGTAAGTGAAAATTTACTTAACCAATGGAAAAATTATCAAAAAGGAAAAGCAAACGCTTGGGCACCTAGTACGACTAATTTTTATGGAGGCGATCTTGCGCAGGCATATAGACTCTATACACTTGCACTTGCAAACGCAGTAGAAATGGGTGCTATGAACCGGCTGAGGGAATTTAAATATTTGTCTGTAGAGGCAAAATGGAGATTGGCAGCGGCTTATAAATTGGCTCGCCAAGATAATATCGCAGTAGATTTAATAAGTGGATTACCTACAACTTTTACACAAAGAATAAATGCAGGGTTTACCTATGGTTCCGATCTTAGAGACGAAGCAATGGTTTTAGAAACACTCACACTGCTAGGAAGAAAAACGCAAGCAGCTGCGGTGCTTAACAATGTTGCGGCGAGGCTTTCGGAAGATAGTTGGTATAGCACACAAACAACCGCCTACAGTTTAATAGCTATTGCAAAGTATTGTGGAAAAAATGCTAGCGGTGCAAAAATAATTGCTGCTACAAATCTTGCAGGTAAGGCGCAAGACATAAATGCAAACTCATACATCAAGCAATTGCCCATAGCGTTGAAGGATGGTAGCAATGCGACAACCATTACAAACCGAGGTACCAACGTTTTGTATGTAAAAATAATTACACAAGGCCAACCATTAACAGGTGATACCATCAAAACGGCCAACAGCTCAGCCGCATTGAGTATGAGTATTTCTTACATATCGCAAGATGGATCTGCGGTAGATATTTCTAAACTTGCACAAGGCAAAGATTTTATTGCAAAAGTATCCATAAAGAATACGGGTAATAAATTTTATTCGCAAATGGCCTTGTCGCAAATTTTCCCTAGTGGTTGGGAAATTTTAAACCCACGCATGATGGATGGAGAAGGCGCATTTAAGTCATCGGCAAGTACGTATCAAGATGTAAGAGACGATAGGGTGTACACTTATTTTGATATAAGACAAAACGATGTACTTACTTTTTATGTTCAGTTAAATGCATCTTACCTAGGAAGATATTTTTTAGCAGCTACCGATTGTAGAAATATGTACGACAATACAATCTCAGCAGCTACCAATGGGCGATGGGTGGAAGTAGTTAGTGGAAAATAAATTTTTATAACCCCGTCAGCAGTTGCAATCCCCGTCAGCGGTTAAAAACCCTGACGGCGGTTGCCAACTTTGACAGCGGTTGCAAACCCTGACGGCGGTTATTGAAAATCGACATTATCTTTATTGATTGCGATCCTCTACAGCTTTTATTGTAATAGGTATTTTTCCAATGCAATTATAAACGAACAAGATTAAAATGGCTTCCGTTGTTATCTTCGTTGTGTGAAATAAATCTTGCATATAAATTGAATAATAATTTTCTACATAATATTTCTAAAACAAAAAAGATCATTGGAGTTCTAACAATAGTTTTTATCCTCATCTTTTACTTCATCCTACCATCAAAACTTTTTAAATCGCCAACAAGTTATGTACTAGAAGATGCAGAAGGAAATTTATTGAATGCTACCATTGCAGCAGATGGACAATGGCGTTTTCCTTATAATAAAAATGTACCAGCACATTTTGTAGATTGTATAACTACTTATGAAGACAAACGTTTTTTTGTACATGCGGGTGTAGATATGAGTGCTATTGCAAGGGCTATAAAAGCCAATATTCAAGGTGCAAAAACTACACAAGGAGGTAGCACGCTTACGATGCAGGTTATGCGTCTTTCAGAACGAAATAGCAATCGCAGTATTTGGAATAAATTAAAAGAATCTGTACTTGCCATCAGATTAGAATTTTCTTATTCAAAAAATGAGATACTAGGATTGTATGCAAGCAATGCGCCGTTTGGTAGCAATGTAGTTGGGTTGGATGCTGCAGCATGGCGTTATTTTGGGAGAAGTGCAGATAAATTGAGTTGGGCAGAAACAGCCATGCTTGCGGTGCTTCCAAATGCACCATCGCTTGTACATCCTGGGAAAAACAGGGAAACATTGTTACAAAAA
>JANMGS010000668.1:0-4685 GCA_031374745.1 Ferruginibacter sp.
CTAAGCCAAATTTCTACAGTATTATAGGTGTTTGTCCATGTTGGATGATGATTTGCCTTAGCACGCATGATGCCGATAATACCGTTACAGAGAAAGATAGAAAACTTGCTATTAATATCGACAATGTTTTGGCCTAATAATTTTGGTTTATAAGTCTAAACAGCATGTATAAAAAAAGCCACTACAAAAATCAATTTGTAATGGCTTTTTTCTATAGGGACTACGTTTTAATGTTTATTTTGTGTTGTTATAGAACAATGAAAATCGAAACTATGCTGCTTTTAGACCTACTTTAAAAGCCAAGCTAAAATACGAAAAGGAATCTCCTTTATTTTCATTACTTATAAATTTCCATTTTTTGCCAGAAGCAAATGGAGGATGGCTAGCACTTCCTGCTGCTTCTCCTACGCCTACATACGTATCATGACTTTCTAGCCTAAAGCCATAAGACATTCCTTTGTTTAAATGAAGGTTTGGTATTTTAAATGAAACCCATTTGCCGTTGCAACTTTCATTGAACGCTACATTTGAGGTTGCCAATGATGGCCCCCAACTTTGATGCAAAGGATCAAATGAATGCAAAGTCATGGCTACTTCTCCGGGGTTTGTAACAATGTTCGAAAATACTTCAATTGTGTCTAAATCTCCTTCACTTGCGGCAATAAATGTTTGACCCATAACGATTTCTTTATTATCACCCTTTCTATGTCCCAACCAAGATGTAGCGTTATTGGTTAATTGTTGAACGGGTTCAGAAGATACCGAAAACTGATTTTGTGCTTTCATAAATAATTTATTTTAATGATAAAAAACAACAGTAGTCTGGTAGATAAAAATTAGGGTATTGTTATAACACTTAAATGCAACAATTATTGTGCAGGAACGTCGGAAAGTAAATAAATGGCAGTTAGTTTTTTGTTAAATGAGAAGAATTTAAGTCTTACAGAAAAGTAAAAAGCAATTGCAATCTTATTTGCATATCAAATTATTGTTTTATAAAAAAATCCTGCAAACGGGCTTGTTTACAGGATTAAAATCATTTGAATTGGTCTAATAGCTTATTTTACTGGCACGCTTTGCTCTACAAAACTTCTCAACATATTAGCGATACCATTTGCATCTATTCCTATTTCATCATATAATTGTTTGGGAGTACCATGCTCCACCAATCTATCTGGGATGCCCATTATTTTAATATCTGCTTTGTAACCATGCTCATTCATAAATTCTAATATGGCAGATCCAAAACCACCCACCACTGTTCCATCTTCTACTGTAATAATCTTATTAAAATTAGCAAATACTTCGTGCAACATTTCTTCATCAAGTGGCTTTGCAAAACGCATATCATAATGAGCGGGGTTTATACCTTCTTTTTTTACATCACGTATTGCTTCTGCCGCAAAATTTCCAGGATGTCCAAAACTGAGTATGGCAATTCCCTCCCCATCTTTTCCTGGGGATCCTGCTGATAATTTTCTACCGGTTCCTATTTTTATCTCCTTCATTTCTGTTTTCCATTCTGGCATGGTGCCTTCACCACGTGGATAACGAATAGAGAAGGGTAACTGGTTTTTTTCTAGTTGGGCAGTATACATTAAATCTCTTAACTCGCCTTCATTCATTGGAGCACTTACGATCATATGTGGTACGCAACGCATGTAGGCTATATCATAACAGCCATGATGTGTAGGCCCGTCTTCACCAACCAATCCTGCACGGTCCAAACAGAAAATAACTGGCAACTTTTGTATAGCAACATCGTGTATAACCATGTCATAGGCACGTTGCATAAAGGAAGAATAGATGTTGCAAAATACCCTTAATCCTTGTGTAGCCATACCTGCACTGAGTGTAACGGCATGTTGCTCGCAAATACCCACATCAAAAGCCCTGTGCGGCATAGCTTCCATCATAAATTTAAGGGAGCATCCACTTGGCATTGCTGGCGTAACACCCATTATTTTGTCATTCTTTTCGGCCAGTTCTATAATAGTATGCCCAAAAACGTCTTGGTATTTTGGGGGCTGTTTTACGTCAAAAACTTTTTTAGCAATTTCTCCTGTAACCTTATCAAATAGTCCGGGTGCATGCCATTTTGTTTGGTCTTTTTCAGCCAACTCATAGCCTTTTCCTTTTATTGTTTTTATATGCAATAACTTTGGTCCGGGTATATCTTTTAGGTCTTGTAAGGTTTCTATTAGCTTAGCTACATTGTGCCCGTCTATTGGTCCAAAATATCGAAGTTTTAATGCTTCAAAAAGGTTGCTGCTACTACTTACCATACCTTTAAGGCCTTCTGTAAGTTTAGTAGCCATAGATCTAGTAAAGTTTTTCCCAACTGGTAACTTGCCCAATAAATTCCAAACGTCATCCTTTACTTTATTGTAGGTGTGCGATGTGGTAATATCAGTCAAGTATTCTTTTAATGCACCCACATTTGGGTCAATACTCATGCAATTGTCATTCAAAATGATCAATACATTGCTTTTTTCAATTCCTGCATGGTTCATTGCTTCAAAAGAAATACCAGCCGTCATAGCACCATCTCCAATTACAGCTACATGTTGTCTGTCTACTTCGCCTTTATATTGACTAGCCATAGCCATCCCTAGAGCAGCTGAGATAGAGGTAGATGAGTGCCCTACACCAAAAGTATCGTATTCGCTTTCGCTGCGTTTAGGAAAGCCACTTAAGCCATTTAGTTTTCTATTGGTAGGAAAATTATCTCTACGGCCAGTAAGAATTTTATGACCGTAAGATTGGTGCCCTACATCCCATACCAATTGGTCGTAAGGCGTATTTAATACATAATGCAATGCTACTGATAGCTCTACAACACCAAGACTTGCCGCAAAATGACCTCCATAAACACTCACCACATCAATGATATACTTACGCAATTCTTCGGAAACTTGCTGCATTTGATCCTTGCTCAATTTTTTTAAATCGGCAGGGCTGTTTATTTGTTGTAAAAGTGGTCCTGGGGTAATTTCCATTGTCTTATCTTGATATTATGCAAAAATAAACCTAAAATAGTTATTTAATTTCTAAATCTACGCAGATTTTGTGATCGTAGACTTTAGATTTGGGCAACCATTGAACTATAGGCGATTTTTGGGTCCTAATAAAATCGAGTAAGCCAATAATAGGCAATGAAAATAAATTTCATTCAAGCTGCAGGTTAAAAATAAACTTTGGCATTTGAATTTGATACAGTAAGAACTTCGGAATTTGTAATTTTAACTGAGTCAATCGTATTTGTGGTAGTTAATATTTTTACAAGACTATAGTAAGTAACATTCCCACATTCTGGCGAAAGCAATACTTGTCTTGATGTATAAATGATGGACATCGTATCTGCCTGAAGCGTATTTTCTACCCGAATTACAAATTTTGAAGTATCTGAAACTGGATTTAAAGGAAGGGCAAAAGTACTTGCATTGTTTTGATTCTGATATATATACGTTGAGCTATTTAATGTGTAAATATTTAAATTTGGTGCCACTATAGCAACCTCACTAGCTCCTGTTTTTTTATAAAAACCTGCTGAGAATTTCACGTCTCTTGGTAAGGTGCAAATATTATAATCATCTCTACATGATTGCAGGAGAAATATTGATACTATAAAAAAATATTTCGGTAAGAGATGTTTCATTGTTCAAATTGATAGATAAAATCATCTGCAAGTTACAAAAACAGTAACTCTTTCAAACTTATATTGCTGATTTTGAAGAAAAAATTTCATAAAGAATATCAAAAACTTTAATTCGTATATTCATTTTTAGCAACAAAGTGCTTACATCGGGAAATACCCTATTGCTTAAAAATATATAAACAATTTTTGTTGCAGGGTCTGCCCAAACGCAGGTACCAGTAAAACCAGTATGTCCAAAAGTGAGCGGTGAGGCTAGTAAAGCAGGGTATGGGTCTTTACGAGTCGCATTGTCTTTTTCAGGTTTGTCAAAACCAAAACCACGCCTACTATTTTTGGATTGATATGAAGTGAATAGATCAACGGTTTCTTTTTTTAAATATTGGTGCATTTTAAATGAGCCACCATTTAAAAGCATTTGCATTATAGCTGCCATATCATATGCATTGCCAAAAAGTCCAGCATGCCCAGACACTCCTCCCATCATGGCAGCACCTGGATCGTGCACATAGCTTCTTATGATTTGATTTCTAAAAATTTTCTCACTTTCTGTAGGAGCAATATTTTTAAGGCTGTTTCTAAGTAATGGGTCAAAACCTACAGAGTACAATTGCATAGGGGAATAAAAATTTTCTATAACGTAATTATCTAAAGTTTGTCCCGAAATTCTTTCTACAACTTTTGCTAGAAAAATAAAATCATTGTCACTGTAAATATAATTTCCAGTCGGGCCCAATGGGCTCACCAAAATTCTTTTGTATATAGTATCTCTCCATGCGTTTTTCATGTAAAGATTGTCTGCTACTTTTATATTAAAAATAGAATCTGGGGCATTTGAATAAATTGATTTTAGCGGTTTGCCAAAAGAGTCAATAGTTTCTTTATAAAAAGGTATAAACGATACCAACCCAGCTTGATGAAGTAACAAATTTTCTATCGTAATATGTTGCTTATTCGTTCCAATTGTTTCAGGTAAATAGTCACTTAACTTTTTTTTTAAATCTAGTTTCCCTTCTTCAAAAAGTTTCAT
>JANMGS010000712.1:0-3877 GCA_031374745.1 Ferruginibacter sp.
ATGCAAAAGAGTGGAAAAAAATTGAGGCCTTAGAAAGCAAAGGCTTAACAAAAGATGCGTTAAAGCAAGTGCTGATTATTTTTACCGATGCTATACAAAACAACAACGAAGCACAGCAAATAAAAGCTGCCATGTACCAAATGAAATATAGGAACATGGTGGAAGAGGATAACCAGCAAAAAAATATTTTTTATGTAGATACGCTTATTGCCAAAACAAAAGCCCCAGCAAAAAATATCTTACTGAGTATGCAAGCACAATTGTTTCAAGCATACAAAGATGAGCATCGTTATCAATTATACAACCGTACTGCACTCACTGAAGAAAAAGGTGATGATATAACCACTTGGAGCATTGCAAAATTAAATGATAAAATCTCGTCGCTATACAAAGCATCTTTAAAAAACGAAGCGCTATTAAAAACTAGTAAGCTAGATGGATTAGATGCCATTATTCAAAAAGGGAAAAATACCCGTAACCTTCGACCAACATTATACGATTTTTTAGGCCATAGGGCATTGGATTATTTTATGGATACAGAAAATGATGTAACCAACCCCTCTTACAAATTTATTATAAATGATGAAGCGGCATTTGCACCTGTAGAAAAATTTGCTGCTTATAATTTTAAATCGAAAGATACCGCTTCGTTGTACTTTCAGGCTATAAAAATAATGCAAGGGTTATTGGCATTTCATGCAAGCGATGCACAGGCAGATGCCTTACTAGATGCTGACTTAAAAAGACTGGCATTTGTAAATGAACATGGCATATTTTCCAATAAAGAAAAATTATACGAAAATGCATTGCTTAATATTGAAACAAAATACAGCAGCAGTTCTGCAAGTGCACAAGCTATGTATCTGCGAGCACAAATACTGATGGAGAATGGGGGCGAGTACAACCCATCAAACAACACAGCAAACCAATTTGACATTGTAAAAGCAAAACAAATTTGCGAAGCGGCCTATGCAAAATTTCCTAAAAGTGAAGGAGGCATCAATTGTAAAAATATATTGAACCAAATAGAAAAGCCCAGCTTACATTTTATAACCGAAAAAGTGAATTTGCAAAACCAAGCATTTAGGGCATTGGTACAATTTAAAAATGTGAAGAACATTTATTGCCGTGTTATAAAAATGACCAGGGAGGAAATAAAGAAAATAGAGAACAATATAAATTATGAAACCGTATGGCCTACTATTATCGGATTAAAACCTACCAAAACTTGGACTGTACAAATGCCCGACCAAAAAGATTATCAACAGCACAGTACCGAAATAAAAATAGATGCATTGCCACAGGGGTCTTATTATTTGTTGATGAGTTTGAAGGAAGATTTTTCGATGAATAATAATATCATAGGGCGCATTACCACCTATGTAAGCAACCTAAGTTATATATCCAATAACAAAAACGAGTTGTATGTAATGGATAGAGACAATGGCAAACCAATAGAAAATGCCACGGTACAAATTTGGACGAATTTCTACAATAACAATACAAGAAGAAATGATGAAATAAAGGGCGCAAAATATACAACTGATAAAAACGGATTTGTAAAAATAGCTAAGCCAAATAACTATGAGAGCAGCATTATACAGGTAAAATATGCCAATGATGAATTGTTTACAGATGATGGCTACAACAATTATTATTACGATGATTATAATCGAAACAGAAATGCTATTAAACAAACATTTTTATTTACCGACAGAAGCATATACCGCCCTGGACAAACGATTTTCTTTAAAGGTATAATGACTGAGACCGATGGCAGTGGCAGGAATAGTAAAGTGCTGGCAGATAAAAAAACAACGGTAATATTAAAAGACAACAACGGGCAAAAAGCAGGCAGCGTAACGCTTACAACCAACAGCTACGGCTCCTACAATGGTAGTTTTAAAATACCAGAAGGGCTGTTGAATGGAAATTTTTACATTCAAGATTCCGTAACCAACTCCACTCAAAATATAAGTGTAGAAGAATACAAGCGCCCAAAGTTTAGTGCCGAAATAAAAAAACCTGAGGGTAGTTATAGGCTAAACGATAGCATAAAAGTAACAGGAACTGCCAAAGCTTATGCAGGCAATAATGTAGATGGAGCAAAAGTTTCGTATAGGGTTGTACGGGTAGTGCGCTACCCCGATTGGTGGTGGTATTACAGAGGTAGTTATAATAGGCGAAGCGAAGAAATGGAAATAACCAATGGCAATACGATTACAGATGCCAAGGGCGAATTTAATATTACATTTAAAGCCATACCGGATGAAACGGTGGATAAGAAAAGCCAACCAACATTTGATTATAGTGTAACAGCAGATATTACAGATATAAATGGCGAAACAAGAAGCGCCAGTACCAATGTTTCGGTATCGTACCAAGCATTGAAGCTGGATATTATTACCGATGAAAAATTAGATGCAGATAGTATAAAAAATATTGGCATAAGCACTACCAACACCAATGGTTTGTTTGAAAAAGCTACTGTACGAGTGGAAATTTACAAATTGCAAGAGCCAAACAGAATGTTTCGGAGTAAATATTGGGCGCAGGCAGATTTATTTACAATGACCAAAGAAGCATACTACCAAAGCTTCCCGTATGATGTGTATGCAGACGAAGACCAAATGAGTAAATGGGAATTGGGAGAGAAAGCGATTGATAAAACGGACACGACGAGCAAAGATTTTAGATTTAAGATTGTAGATTTAAGATTACCTTCTAGTGGATGGTATAAAATAGTAGCAACGTCTAGGGATAAGTATGGCGAAGAAGTGAAAGCGGAGAAATATGTTCAGTTGGCAGTGGGCAGTGGGTCCCGCAATTCTGCGGGAGCAGTTGGCAAAGAGCCTATTTCTATTGAAGTAAAAAATAAAACCGCAGAACCTGGCGAAAAAATATCGTATAAAATAACTACAGGTTTTGAAAAAATATGGCTCATACAAAATGTAGTGAGAACAAATGAAAATTATAGCATTACATACCCGGCGGTAAGTGCAGGAGAAATATTTACCAATACAATTGATGTATCTGAAACAGACCGTGGTGGCATACAAATGAATTATGCATTTGTGCAGCACAATCGTTTTTACAATGGAGCAGAAAGATTTAATATACCATGGAGCAACAAAGATTTGAACATTTCTTACGAAACGTTTAGAGACAAACTAGAACCTGGAAGCCAAGAAAAATGGAAGATAAAAATTACAGGCGATAAAGCAGAAAAGGTGGCAGCCGAAACATTGATAAGCATGTACGATGCATCGCTAGATCAATTTAAACCATATAATTGGAATGCCTTGAATTTGTGGCCAGGGCTGAGCAGTTATTTTAGTTGGACAGGAACTACATTTAATGATATATCCTCCAATGACAACGACTTGTTTAGGAATGAATATTTGAATGGCTTGGAAAAAGAGTATGATTATTTGTTGAATAATGGGTGGAGTGAGATTGGAAGGGTAGAAATTGGATATTCTACTGCAATGGTTATGTCTGCACCGATGGCTGCAGATGCAGAGTTTAGTAAAGTTCAAGTAACAGCAGCAAGAGGGAAAAAACTAGAGGAAAAAGCGAGGAAGAATGGTGGAATAGATGTAAGTGAAGGCAATGTTTCTATATCTGACTCCATAAAAGTAAATATTAAAAAAGAAGAAATACCTCAACCTCAACCCGAAATAAAAATCCGCAAAAACTTTAATGAAACTGCATTCTTCTTTCCTGCACTAAATACAGATGCTAACGGCAATATAGAATTTTCGTTTACCATGCCCGAAGCACTTACACAATGGAAGATGATGACCTTGGCGCATACAAAAGAATTGGCGAGTGCAGTATCTACCAAAACTACGGTTACACAAAAGCAACTGATGGT
>JANMGS010000727.1:0-2997 GCA_031374745.1 Ferruginibacter sp.
AACCGGCTATTTAGTTATATTCGTTACAATGCAGACCTAAGCGATAAAGGACTTGCCGGATTGGGTTTATCTCATATTGACAGCGAAGATGTGCGCCAGATGGACTCTGTAAAATATATGCCTCAAATGAGAGAAGTAGGAAGGGCCGCTGCAAAGGAAGTAAGCTTAGATCATTTTGTAAATTTTTAATGCTGAGCAATTTGCAGATAATGTAATTGTAAGTAGATACCGTAATTTTAGATACCGCTTTAGGCAGTACAAATAATAAAATTGAAACCATATGTCTAATGTATTTATTGTACGTGCTTTTGGTAATAATAGGCCCGTAATAAAAAAAAACAAAGAGGGCAAACCCGAAATTGAATACTTTAATTTCGATAAAGTAGAAACCGATTTAATAAAACCGGCAATGCAACAATTGGGTTTATCGGGAGGAACAACAGGAGAAGTTTTTGAAGCAGGCGATATCAGGGAAGATATGTTTTCGGAATTATTGTTGGCCGATATTGTAATAGCCGATATAACCATTTACAATGCAAATGTTTTTTATGAATTGGGTATACGACATGCGCTAAGAGATAAAAGAACCGTTTTAATAAAATGCCCAGGGTATGATGAAACACCTTTTGATATTATTGGTTTGAGGTATGTTTCTTATAATAAAGATAATCCTGCTGAAGCGTTGGAAGTGCTAAAAAAATCTATTAGTGAAACATTAAAGGCAGATAGAAAAGATAGTCCGGTGTTTAATGTTTTGCCGCATCTTGAAGCGCAGGATACTGAAAAATATTTAATCGTTCCAAAAGAATTTATAGAAGAGGTTACTATTGCAACCGATAGCAGATCTGCTGGTAAACTAGCCTTACTGGCTTATGAAGCAGCAAGTTTTGCTTGGGAAATTCCTGCTTTAAGATTAATTGGCGAAAGCTTGTATAAAATAAAAGCTTTTGCATCTGCGAAAATAGTATGGGAGAGAATAAAGGATGATAAACCCGACGATAAAAAAGCAAATGAAATATTGGCCACCGTTTATCAACGTTTAGCGGAAATGGAAATGAAGATAAATCCTGATGAAGCTACAAAATATTTTACAAAATCTAACTTGGCTATTGATGCACTAATGGAATGTCATGATTTAAGCCCTTACGAAAAAGCGGAAGCATTATCATTAAAAGCCAGAAATTATAAAACAAGTTGGGTCAATTCGTGGAGCGGGTTATCAGGAGAAGATTTTGTTTCGAAAGCCATACAATCATTGGATGTAGAAAATGCTTTTGAAAATTATCAACAAGGATTTTATATTTGTTTAAATCATTATTATGCTGGTATAAATGCATTAGGGCTTTTAACGACCATTATTTCTCTTGCTGAAAAGAATCCTCAAATCTGGGAAATAAATTTCGATGATAAAAAAACAGCAGACCAAAAATTAGAAGCATATAAAAATAAACAGCTGCAACTAATTACTGCACTGCAGCTTTCAATAGAATCTGCAAAAACCTATGCAAAAGAAGACGAAAGAATTTGGGCCTACATTACAGAGGCAGATTTTGCGCTGCTTACCTCAAATAACCCAGCAAGGGTAACGGCTATTTATAAAAAAGTTATTGCTGGGGCCAATGGTTTAAATATGGATGCGGCAGTTAGGCAACTTAAAATTTATGAAGCTTTAGACGTAAAAACAGATAATGTAAAAGCTGCATTGGCCGCCATTACAATTGAAGATAATAAACAGCCAGTAAGTATTCATTATTTGTTGTTTACTGGCCACATGATAGACAAAGCTGATAGAAAAGAGCCAAGGTTTCCAGCATCAAAAGAAAAGAGTGTAAGAGAAGAAATTGCCAAAAAAGTTTTAAGCGAAAAAAACAAACTTGAGGCGAACGTTACATTAATGGGAATTGCAGGTGGTGCTTGTGGCGGTGATATTTTATTTCATGAAGTTTGTGCCGAACTTGGAATAAAAACCCACATGTATCTTGCTTTACCTAGAGATCAATTTATTGTAGAGTCGGTTGCATTTGCAGATAGTGATTGGATAGAAAGATTTGATAAATTGTTTACGCAAATTCCTCATCCTGTTTTAGCCGATGATATTGAATTGCCAAAATGGCTCAGTAAAAAAGAGAACTACAATATTTGGGTTCGTAATAACCTTTGGCTATTATACAGCGCAATGGTAAATGGAGGAATGAATATGAGCTTGATTGCATTGTGGGATGGTAAAGGAGGTGATGGAGCAGGAGGAACAGAAGATATGGTAAAAGTAGCCAAAGCCAATGCGGCAAAAACGTATGTAATAGATATGACTACCGTGTAGCTTGCTGTTTTTTTCATTTTTACTGTAAGAGTAACATTTGATCTAAAACCATTAATGAAAAAGCTTATTGTTTTGTAAAACTACACTCAACCGTATAGAAATGAATACAATTTTGAAATTTCTTGTCTGCTCGAATGGGGCTATAAAGTTGGCCAATGCGTTTTAATACAGGGCTACGCTGTCATAAAATTAAAAATAAAGTTTGAAGGAAAAGGTCCATTTTATGAAACTAACCTCACAGCAAATGGGTCGGCTTTTCGCAACCGCAGATCCCCTGAATTTACTGCAGTGGCTTTAACTTTTATCAGCACTTCATTGTCTTTGGGTATTGGTTTTGCTACATTTTTAAATTGCAACACTTCCGGTGATCCGTATTTGGTATAAACCATTGCTTTCATACTCATTCGTATTATTGTGTTTGATTTATTAGAGTGCAAAAATATTTGTTGTGTTTCCTAATTTCATTTACCTGGGTTAAGAAATAAAGCTGTTTCAATCTTTTCCTTAGAAAGATATAAAATGCAAATAATGTCAACCCACTCAAAATGGCGGTCTATTGCCAAAAACTTATATTATTATTTTAATAGCTATCAGCTATTAGGTGCAAGGAACATAAAATTGTAGAAAATTAAATATATACTGTATAAAAATTCATTCTTCATTTAAAGAATTTACCT